>JBCCPD010000322.1:0-4720 GCA_039025075.1 Pseudomonadota bacterium
CCGCGACGAACCGCGAGCGGTCCGAGGCGTAGAAGTCCGGCCAATGGGTCCAGTCTCCGGCCGCGAGCGGCCGCAGGCGCAGCCGCTCCGTCCGCAACGTCGCGGCGCCCGCCTCGATCAGCTCGGACGCGATCATGCCGCAGCCTCGTCGGTCAATGACCGCCGCAGCACGTCGCGCGCGACGCCGCCGTCTTGGAATTTCTCCCCCCAGACCTTCGCGAACCCCAACCGATCGCCGAGGCAGCTCCAGGCAGCTTGGGCCGGCAAAGGCCCTCCGCAGTAGGCGGAAGCCTCGGCGTCGGCGAAAAACGCGCGCCAGACGCCGGCATATTCGGCGCAGGTCAAGCGCAGGGTCAGACGCAGCGTATGCAGGGTCGGCGACATCACGCCCGCACCGCCCTAGCCGGGTCGACATGCCGCCAAACCTGGACGCCCAGGCGCAAGCTGTCGGCCCGGTCCAGCACGGCCCCCAACCGGCGCGCCAGCCGGCCTGGGGGCGCGTTGTCGGCGTCGATGTAGGAGACGAGCCCGCCCAGCATCGCCAAGCCTTCGTCCCGCGCCGCGGCGGCCGCCTCCGCGGCATAGCCCTGGCCGCGGTGCTCCGGCGTCAACAGCCCCCCCAGCTCCGGCTCCTCATCTCCCCATTCGAGGCCGATCAGCACGAAGCCGATGGCTGCGCCGCTCTCATGGTCTTCAGTGGCCGCCTTGCGGTCCACCGTCCACAGGCCGTCGCCGTGCAGCAGCCAGCCGGCGACATAGACGCAAAACGCCTCCCACGCCTCCTCGGCGTCCAGAGGCCCGCCCAAATGCCGAGCGTCGGGCCCAGCGAGGAGCTCGGTCCAAAGCGGCAGATCGTCCAGCGTCGGCGCGCGCAAGACGAGGCGCGCCGTCTCCAACGTCTTGAGCGCGTCGCGATGGCGACGCGCGGCCTCGGCCGCCGCGCCCTCGGGCCAGCGGGTGCAGCGCGGCCCGGTCATTTCTTCTTGCCCAGGCCCGAAAGGCCCGAGGGCAGGGTCGGACCGCCCGGACCGCCCAGCCCCGGCAGGCCGCCGCCCGGCATCCCGCCCGCGCCGAGCCCCGGCGGCAGCGCCGGCGCGCCCCCGCCCATCCCCTTGGGCGGCGTCGCGCCCGAAGGCATGCCGGGCGGCATGCCGCCTCCGCCCATGCCGCCCAGCAAAGCGCCCAGACCCCCGCGCATGAGGCCCTTCTTCCCCATCCGGCCCATCTTCTTCATCATGTCGGACATCTGCCGATGCATCTTCAGCAGCTTGTTGAGGTCCGACACCTCCATCCCCGAGCCCGCCGCCACGCGCTTCTTGCGGCTGGCCTTGAGCAGGTCGGGATGCCGCCGCTCCTCCTTGGTCATGGACTGGATCATGGCGATCTGCCGCTTGAGCATGCGGTCGTCGAGCCCCGCCTCGTCCATCTGCTTGGTCATCTTGCCCATGCCGGGCATCATGGACATCAGCCCGCCCATGCCGCCCATCTTGAGCATCTGCTCCAGCTGGCTCTGCAGGTCGTTCATGTCGAAGCGGCCCTTCTGGAACCGCTTCATCATGCGCTCGGCTTCTTGGGCCTCGATCGTCTCCTGAGCCTTCTCGACCAGCGAAACGATGTCGCCCATGCCCAGGATGCGGCCGGCCACGCGCTCGGGATGGAACTCCTCCAGCGCGTCCATCTTCTCGCCGAGGCCCACGAACTTGATCGGCTTGCCGGTGACCGCGCGCATCGACAGGGCCGCTCCGCCGCGCCCGTCGCCATCCATGCGCGTCAGGATCACGCCTGACACGCCGATGCGACCGTCGAAGTTCTCCGCCGTGTTCACGGCGTCCTGGCCGGTCAACCCGTCGACTACCAGCAGCGTTTCGTGCGGCTTGGCCTCGTCGCGGACGGCCGCGACCTCCTCCATCAGCTCGTCGTCGATGGACAGGCGCCCGGCGGTGTCGAGCATGTAGACGTCGTAGCCGCCCAGCGTCGCCTGCTGCTTGGCACGCTTGGCGATCTGCACCGGGGTCTGGCCCTGGACGATCGGCAGCACGTCGACGCCGATCTGCGTCCCCAGCACCGCCAGCTGCTCCATCGCCGCCGGCCGGCGGGTGTCGAGCGAGGCCATCAGCACCCGCTTCTTCTCCCGATCCTTCAGCCGCAGCGCCAGCTTCGCCGTGGTCGTCGTCTTGCCCGAGCCCTGCAGGCCCACCATCAGCACCGGCGCCGGCGGGCTGTCGACGCGCAGAGCCCCGATCTCCGCCCCATCGCCGGCCAGAACCTGCACCAGCTCGTCATGCACGATCTTGACGACCTGCTGGCCTGGGGTGACCGACTTGGTCACCGCCTGACCGGTCGCCTTCTCCTGCACCGCGCGCGAGAAGTTCCGCGCCACGGGCAGCGAGACGTCCGCCTCCAACAGCGCCTGGCGCACCTCGCGCAGGGCGGTGGCGACGTCGTCCTCGGAAAGCGCGCCCTGCTTGGTGAGCTTGTCGAAGACGCCGGAAAGGCGCTCTGACAGAGTCTCGAACATCACGGCTCCCCGGCCCGAAGGCCTGCTGCGAAACGACATGCGCCCCGGCGGGCGCCTTCAAAACGACATGCACCCCGGCGGGCGCAACGCGCTGGCCGAGGGCGATCCCCGCCCGCGGCGGGGACCGGAAGCTTCGTCGGCTTCCGGAACAAGTGCGGCGTAGGCCGGCTCGGCCGCGAAGTCAATCGTCGGACCCTCCCCCCAGGCGGTTGACGCATCGCCCCGGCCGAGGCTTCGTGATCGCGCGCCGCCGAAGCCGCGGCGCGGCCAAGGGAGGGCCCTCCGCCATGACACTCGCCGCCGCGCTCGCAGCGCTCGTCTTCGTCGCCGGCCTTGCCGCGGCCCCCGCGCCGGCGTCCGCCGACGACGCGGACGTGGTCGAGACCGCCGAAACCGACCGCGTCTCGGCGGAGGTCGTGTCCATCGACCGCGAGGCCGGCAGGATCGTTCTGCGCGACGACGACACGGGCGAGGAATGGGTCCACGCCCCGCCAGGCGGCCTGTCCGACGACTTCGCGCTCGACGCCGGGTCGCCGGTCACCGCCCTGACCACCCGCGGCATCACCGCCTATCCCGCCCCGCCGGACGCGGATCCCGAACCCCAGGTCGACGGCTTCACCGTCGGCGCGACGCGGGAGGGCAAGCCCGCGATGGTCGCCGGCCGGCTCATTTCCGAGGTGGTGGAGCTTCTGGCTTGGGACGCCGAGGCAAGCCTCGCCACCGTGCGCGACGGCTCCGGAGAGACCTTGATCTACGAAGTTCACACTCCCGAAGGACGCGCGTTCCTGACGGCCCACGAAGTCGGCGAACGCTTCGTCGTGGAGGTCAGCGAGACCATCGTCCTGATCGACGAGAGCGGCTGACCGCGCCGCGCCGACGTCAGGCCGAGACGGGCGACGGCTCAGGAACCCGCTTCAGCCGGGCGGCGATCAACGCTGTCAGAACCGACAGCGCCCCGCCCGCCACGCCGATCCATTCGAGCCCGGCCTGAGCGATCACCAGACCGCCCGCCGCGGCCCCCAGCCCTTGGCCGAGAAAGGTCATCGACCCGTTCAGCGCCAGCACCACGTTCTGGTTGCTCGGGGCGGAGGCGATCAGCTGCGACTGGACGATGGGCCCCAAAGCGAAGAGGGAGGCCGCGCCGAAGGTCGTCGTTGCCATCAAAAGCATCACGCGCCCGATCTCGGTCAGCGTCTCGTCGGACTGCATCAGGCCGGAATAGGCGAGCAGCGACAGCGCCGACACCGAAAGGCAATTCAGCAGAGCCTTGCGCGGGGACGCCGCATCCGCGGCCCGGCCGCCCAGCACGATGCCCAGGATCGCGCCGAACCCGACGAACATCTGCACCGCGCCGATGGCCGCGCCCTCGAACCCGGTGACCCGGGTCACCATCGGTCCGACATAGGCGACCACGGTGAAAAGCCCTAGGAACGAGCCGACGGTCACCGCCAGCAGCGCCGCCGTGCGCGGCTGCAGCGCCGCGGCGAGATTGCCGAGGCCCGGCCGCTCCCGGCTCTCGACCCGCGGCAGGACCGCGGCGATGGCGCCCGCGGCGACCGCCGCCAAGCCGCCGGCGAACAGAAAGCAGGCCCGCCAGCCGAAGGCGCCGCCGATGGCCGTGCCGCCTGGAATGCCGAGGGTGAAGGCGAAGACCAGCCCCGCCAGCACCATGGCCAGCGCCCGCCCCCGCGCTTCCGGCGGCGCCAGAACGGCCGCCGCCGACAGCGCCACGGGCGCGACCAGCGTCGAGGCGAGCGCCGTGGCCACGCGCAGCCCGATCAGCGCTTCGAAATTCGGAGCCCAGGCGGTGACCAGGTTCAGCGCCGCCACGATCGTCAACGCCCCTACCAGCAACGACCGCCGCTCCAGCCCCGCCGCGAAGCTGGCCGAGACAGGCGCGCTCAGCGCGAAAATGATCGCGAAGGCGCTCGACAGCTGCCCCGCCGCGGCGACGGAGACGCCCAGATCAGCCGCGACGTCCTCCAGAACGCCCACGAAGGCGTAGGTCTGGGTCGCCGCCGCGAAGGTGGCGAGGCTGAGGATGAAGATGCGGGGGGGCATGGGATCGTCCTGCGAGTTCCAATCGGAACGTCATATGGCCCGCGAGGGCGCGGCGGCCAGAGGTCGGGAGCGGCCTTGACCGGTCGGCCAAGCCTCGACGGCGGCGGGGCAGGCGCGCGGGCCCCCCCCCCGCCCCCCGCC
>JBCCPD010000323.1:0-4691 GCA_039025075.1 Pseudomonadota bacterium
CCCACGTCGTGACACTTGCGTTTCAGGCCGCACGCGCTAAATCAAGCCGCATGTTTTTTTGCACTGCGAAAACCAACCCGGCCCGACGCGTCGCCGCCGCGCGGAAGAAGAACCTGTCTCCCGCGACCTCGCCGCAAGCGCTTCGACCAACGAACCGGCCCGCCTCCGACGACCCTCGGCCGCCGTCATGAGCGCTTTCGACGTCTCCCCTCCGCAGGCCGCTCCGCGCCCGTCGGCGCCCGTGCGTCCCTACGCTCGGCTCGCCGTGCTCGGCGCCGGCGCCTGGGGCTCCGCCCTCGCCATCGTGGCCGCTCGCGCCGGCCGTCCGACCCGCCTCTGGGCCCGCGACCCCGAGCATGCGCGCGTCATGGACGCGGATCGCCTCAACAACCGCCGGCTGCCCGACGCGCCCTTCCCCGACGGGCTGGAGCCGACGGCCGACCTCGCCCACGCCCTGGCCGACGCCGACGCCGTTCTGCTCGTGGTCCCCTCCTCGGCCATCCGCGACACGGCCCGCGCCATGGCCGACCTGATCGCCCCGCACGTCCCCGTCTGCCTCTGCGCCAAGGGGATCGAGCCCGGCTCGGGCCTCCTGATGACCGAGGTCGCGGCGCAGGAGCTTCCGGGCAACCCCCTCGCCGCCCTCTCCGGCCCCAATTTCGCCGACGAAACGGCGCTCGGCCACCCGACCGCCACCACCATCGCCTCCGAATGCGGCCCGGTCTTCCATATCGAGCCGGGCGAGGCCGTCGCCGCCCGCCTCGCCGTCACCCTGAGCACCGAGAGCTTCCGCCCCTACGTCTCTGACGACCTCGTCGGCGTCGAAGTCGGCGGCGCCGTCAAGAACGTCGTCGCCATCGCCACCGGCATCGCCCAGGGCGCCGGCTTCGGGGCCAACACCCGCGCCGCCCTCGTCACCCGGGGCCTCGAGGAGATGAAGCAGCTGGCCGAGGCCCTCGGCGGCCGCCGCGAAACGGTCACCGGCCTCGCCGGGATCGGCGACCTGACGCTCACCTGCTCCTCCGAACGCTCGCGCAACTTCCGCCTCGGCCTGCAGCTGGGCTCCGGCCTCGCGCGCGCAGACTGCTTCGACGGCGCCTCCGTCACGGTGGAGGGCGAACGCGCCGCCCGCTCGGTCACGGATCTCGCCCGCAAGCACGCGCTCGAACTCCCGATCTGCGAGGCCATGCGCGCCGTCCTGCACGAGGGCGAGCCCCTCGCCGCCGCCTTCGGCCGCCTCTGGGGCCGCCCCCTGAAGGCTGAGCCCAACGCCCTGCGCTTCGAGCTCGGCCACCCCGCCGCCGACGGCGCCGTCGCCTATTTCGAGGAGCGCTTCGACGAGGCCGGATCATGAGCCGCGCCCCCGCTCCCGCGACGCCGCGCCGCTCCGCAGCCCCGCCTGCCCTATCGGACCGTCGCTTCACGCTCGCCACGGACCTCGACGGCACCTTCCTCGGCGGCTCCGAGGCGGACCGCGCCGCCCTCTACGGCTGGATCGAGGCCAACCGCGACGACGTCGGCCTGATCTTCGTCACCGGCCGCGACCCCGCCTTCCTCGAAGAGCTCTGCGCGACCACCCCCGTCCCCTGGCCCGACTACGCGGTCGGCGACGTCGGCACGACCATCGCCCGCATGGTCTTCGAGGCCGGCCCCTACGCCGCCCCGGGCCGCGTGGCGCCCATCGCGGCGCTGGAGGCGGAGATCGCGCGCCTCTGGGCCGACGCCGGCCCCGCCGTGCGCGAGGCTTTGCACGGCGCCCCGGGCCTCGCCCTCCAGCCCACGCCCTTCCGCCACCGGGTCAGCTACGACTACGACCCCGCCGCCTACGACCCCGCCGCCCAAGCGCGGGTCGAGGCCATGGGCCACGACGTCCTCATCTCGGACGACCGCTTCTTCGACGTGCTGCCCCGCGGCGTCTCCAAGGGCCCGTCGCTCAAGCGCCTGCTGGACCATCTCGGCGTCTCCCACGCCCGCGTCCTCGCCGCCGGCGACACGCTCAACGACCGCTCCATGCTCGCCTCGGGCCTGCCCGCCGTCGCCGTCGGCAATTCCGAGGCGCCGCTTCTTCAGGCGCTGACCGGCATCCCCACGGTCCACCGCGCCCGGGCCCACGGCGCCGGCGGCATCCTCGAGGCCATCGCGGCCCTCGACCTCCACCCGTCCCCTCCAGCGCCTTCCGACTGACGTCGCCGTGACGGGACGTTCCGTCGCGATGCGCTACCATCGAAGCGCAACCGCCCTCCGCGCCCCCAAGCAAGAGGCCCCCCATGCCCTCCGATCTCGTCATCGTCTACCACCGTCAGCCCTATGAAGAGGTGGAGGTCGACGGCAGGATCGAGCGGCGGGAGAACAGCTCCCCCAACGGCATCGTCCCCACCCTCAAAAGCTTCTTCGGCCGCGTCGGCAAAGGCGCCTGGGTCGCCTGGAAGCTGGCCAAGGACCCCGCCGATCCCGGCTTCGACCGGGTCATCGAGATCGAGGACAGCTACGGCCGCTACGCCGTCTCCCGCCTGCCCCTGACGTCCGAGCAGGTCAGCAGCTTCTACCACATCACGTCGAAGGAGGCCTTCTGGCCGATCCTCCATTCTTTCAAGGACAAGTACAATTACGACCCCGTCGACTGGCCGGTGTTCCGCGAAGTGAACTGGGCCTTCGCCGAGGCCGCGGCGGCCGAGGCCGCGCCGGGCGCCACGGTCTGGGTCCACGACTACAACCTCTGGCTGGTCCCGGCCTACCTCCGCAAGCTGCGCCCAGATGTAAAAATCAGCTTCTTCCACCACACGCCCTTCCCCTCGGCCGACATGTTCAACGTCCTGCCCTGGCGCGAAGAAATCGTCCGCTCCCTTCTCTGCTGCGACGTCGTCGGCTTCCACGTCCCCCGCTACGCCGTGAACTTCGTCGCCGTGGCCCGCTCCCTCTTCGACATCGGCCCGGTGGACCGCTCGCCGGCCCCGCTCGACTTCCGCCCCGAAAAGTCGATGGCCCTGTCCGAACGCACCACCCCCGTCGGCTTCACCTACGAGGGCCAGCGCGTCCATGTCGGCGCTTTCCCGGTCGGCGTCGACGTCAAGTACATCGAAGAGCTCGCCCAATCCGCCGACACCGCCGCCCGCCGCGCCCGCATCCGCAAGGAGGTCGGCGAGGACTGCAAGATGATCATCTCCGTCTCCCGCACCGACTACACCAAGGGCAACGTGGAGCAGCTTCTGGCCTATGAGCGGCTGATGGAGCGGCGCAAGGACCTGCGCGGCAAGGTCCGCCTCATGCACGTCTCCGTCGCCGCCAACCGCAACATGACCGCCTATGAGACCGTGCAGAACGAGATCGAGCAGATCGCCGGCCGCATCAACGGCCGCTTCGGCACGTTCGAGTGGCAGCCCGTGGCCCTCATCGGCAACGCCATCCCCTTCACCGACCTGATCGCCTACTACCAGGCCGCCGACATCGCCTGGATCACGCCTTTGGCCGACGGCCTCAACCTCGTCGCCAAGGAATTCTGCGCCGCCCGCGCCGACGGCGACGGCGTGCTCGTGCTCTCCGAATTCGCCGGCGTGGCGGTGGAGCTGTCCGAATCCGTCCTCGCCAACCCCTTCTCCAACCGCTCCATGGACAGCGCCATCGACCAGGGCCTCGACATGGACGAGGAGGAGCGCCGCTCCCGCATGAAGGCCCTGCGCCGCAAGGTCTCCGCCTACGACATCCGCGCCTGGGCGTCGGAGCAGCAGCGCCTCTTCGACATGGCCGCCGAAAGCCGCGCCGACAGCGACGGCCGCGACGCCGCCTGATTTTTTTCATGGGCCGAGGGGCCGATGCCCGAGGTCGTGCGATGCGGCGTCGCCTTCGCTCGCAGGGATCGCCAAGAAGCCGGGCAGGGGGCCTCTGCGCCCAAGGGCCCGCTTTCCATGTCCGGCCTGTCAGGCCATGTTGACGACATGACCCGTCCCGACGCCGAGACTTCCGCCCCGCGCCGCCTCGCCCTCTTCGGGGTTACCGGCTCCATCGGCGCCTCCACGCTCGACATCCTGCGCTCCACCGACCGCGCATTCGAAGTCTCGGTCGTCACCGGGCGCGACAACATCGCCGGCCTCGCCGCCGCCGCTCGCGAATTCCGCGCCGGCCTCGCCGTCACCGCCGACCCCGACCGCTACCTCGACCTCAAGACCGCCCTCGCCGGAACCCGCACCGAAGTCGCCGCCGGCCCCGACGCCGTGATCGAAGCCGCCGAGCGCCCCGCCGACTGGACCATGGCCGCCATCGTCGGCGCCGCCGGTCTCGCCCCCGCCCTCGCTTCCGCCCGCCACGGCCGCACCCTGGCCCTCGCCAACAAGGAATGCCTCGTCTCCGCCGGCGATCTCTTCACGGCGGAGTGCCGCCGCGCCGGCGCCACGCTCCTGCCGGTCGACAGCGAGCACAACGCGATCTTCCAGGTCCTCGACCGCCCCAACCGGCCCGCCCTCGACCGCATCCTCCTCACCGCCTCAGGCGGTCCCTTCCGCGCCTGGCCGCTCTCAAAAATGCGCGCCGCGACGCCCGAACAGGCCGTCGCCCACCCCAACTGGGACATGGGCGCCAAGATCTCCATCGACAGCGCCACCATGTTCAACAAGGCGCTCGAGATGATCGAAGCGAAACACCTCTTCGACGTCCGCCCCGACCAGATCGAGGTCGTCGTCCACCCCCAATCCATCGTC
>JBCCPD010000324.1:0-4683 GCA_039025075.1 Pseudomonadota bacterium
CAGGGCGACGATCTCGTCGAAATGGGCGTGCTCCACCTTCAGATGCGCGTGGGCGCGCTGCAGGCGATCCTCGGAAAAGCCGACGGGGCCGCCGAGCAGCATGGCCATGAACTTGGTCTGGTGGTCGATGAGCCGGGCCATATCGACGTTTTCGAAGAACGGGCCGACGACGTCGCTGTCGAGGGCGCGGTCGTAGAAATCCATGATGACGGCGCGAAGGGCGGACATGCCGCCGTATTTGTCGAAGAGCGGCAGGGAGCGCGTCCCAGCGGAGGCCATGGCCATTGTGAAGCTCCTTGAAGATCGGAAGGGGCGTTGGGGCGCGCGGCGGGAGTCCGCGATGGCGGCGCGCCCCTGCGGTGTCGGACGGGTTCGGGCGGGATCAGGCGCGGTAGACGACGACTTCCGCGTAGTCGGCGGGCACGATCATCGCCGTCTTGTCCGCCGAGGCGTCGCGCGCGAGCTCGATCAGATCGCGTTCCAGCGCCGCTTCGCCCTCCGGGCCCACGGCCGCGAAGGCCTTGTTCATGGGCCCGTAGACCTGGCGCCACAGCTCGATCCAATGGGCGGGGGAGCGGAAGCGGAAGACGAAGCTGCGGCGGTTGACCTCGATGGCGCGCGAGGCGTCGGCGAAGAGCGCGCGCAGACGCTCGTCGTCGCCCCAATCGAGGGGGGAGCGGACGCCGGCGGGCGGCGGGACGTGGCGGCCGAGGGTTCGGAACAGCCGGCCGATGAA
Organism: Pseudomonadota bacterium; assembly: GCA_039025075.1. Classification (GTDB taxonomy): domain Bacteria; phylum Pseudomonadota; class Alphaproteobacteria; order Rhodobacterales; family Rhodobacteraceae; genus Albimonas. Next base: position 737 of record JBCCPD010000324.1, read on the forward strand.
GCCCTCGGGCGTCCAGTTGGCCAGGCCGATGCGTCCGCCGGGGCGGCAGACGCGGATCAGCTCGGCGGCCGCGGCCTCCTGATCGGCGGTGAACATGACGCCGAAGGTGGAGAGGACGGCGTCGAAGGAGCCGTCGTCGAAGGGCAGATCCTCGGCGTCGGCGACGCGGAAGGCGATGGGCAGCTTTTCGGCCTCGGCCCGCGCCATGCCGGCCTTGAGCCAGGTTTCGACGTAGTCGGTGGAGACGACCTTGCAGAAGCGGCGGGCGGCGGCGAGCGAGGCGTTGCCGTTGCCGGCGGCCACGTCGAGCACCCGGTCGTCGGGGCGCAGGTCGGCGGCTTCGGCCAGCCGCTCGCCGACGATCTGCAGCGTCGTGCCGACCAGCGGGTAGTCGCCGGCGGCCCAGGCGGCCTGCTGCTTGGCCTTGACGGCGGCGAGATCCGGCGCGGGGGCGGTCTGAACGTTCATGTCTGCTTTCCTCTCGGGCTGCGTCGGGGATCGACGCGCTTCAGATGGCCCGCCGCCGGCCGCGGCGCTTGAAGAGGATCTGGAGAAACCCTGGAGAGTTCTGGAGAGGCGCGGGAGGTTCGCCGAAGGGATCGGCAAGAGGCGGTTGGACGGCGGCGCGTTTGCGGGCAAACTGCGCCGAAGGAGGCCGCCATGCCCTACGCGTTCGAGGACTTCGAACTGGACGAGACCCGCGTCGAGCTTCGCCGCGGCGGCGCGCCGGTTCCGGTGGAGCCGCAGGTGTTCGATCTTCTGCACCTGCTGGTGTCCTCGGGGGACCGGGTGGTGCCTAGGGAGGAGATCTTCGAGCGGATCTGGAGCAATCGCATCGTCTCCGACGCGGCGCTGTCGAGCCGGGTGAAGGACGCGCGCAAAGCGGTGGGCGACGACGGCAAGGCGCAGAGGCTGATCCGGACGGTGCATCGGCGCGGTCTGCGCTTCGTGGGCGAGGCGCGGGAGATCGCGACGGCGGCGGACGGGACGGGCGAGGGCGCGGCGCCGCGGGCGGCTGCGGCGGTCGGCGCGGCGGGGGCGGGGCCGGTTGCGGACCCGTTCGGGCGTCCGGCGGTGGCGGTGCTGCCTTTCGCCGATCGCTCCGAGGCGCCGTCGCCGGGTCTGGCCGACGCCGTCGCCGGGGAGCTGGCGGCGGCGCTGGCCGCGTGGCGGTCGTTTCCCGTGATCGGCCGCAATTCCTGCAACCGGTTCCGCGACAGCGCCTTGGGCGCGCGCGAGATCGGCGCGGCGCTCGGCGCCCGCTATCTGGTGGAAGGGACGGTGCGGCGCGCCGGCGGCCGCCTGAAGGTCGCCGTCGCGGTCACCGACGCCGAGGCGGACGTCCAGCTTTGGGACGAGCGCGTGGCCCGCGATCTGGACGAGCTGCACGAGGCGGAGGAGGAGATCGCCGCGCAGATCGCGACGCTGGTCTTTCCCGAGCTCGAAGGCGCCGAAGCGCGGCGGGCCCTGCGCCAGGCCCCCGGCGAGGCCGGGGCCTGGGAGCTGGCGATCCGGGCGTCCTGGCTGATCGGGGCCGGGCCGGAGCATTTCGACGAGGCGGAGCGGCTGGCCCTGCGCGCCGCGGACCTGGCGCCCGATTGGGCCTTTCCGCTGACGCTGGTGGCCAATGCGCGGTTCCAGCGCGCCATGCAGGGCTTTTCGAGCGCCGACAGCCGCCGCGCCTTCGCCCCGACGCTGGAGGCGGCGCGCCGGGCGCTGGAGATCGACCGAGGCTCCTGGGTGGCGCATGCGCTGTCGGCGGTGGGCGAGCTTTGGACCAACCGCAACCATGAGCGCGCGCTGCTGCATGTGGAGCGGGCCATCGCGCTCAACCCCAGCGCGCCGGTCAACTACCATTTCGGCGGCTGCATCAACGGGTTCTCCGGCGATCCGGCGCGCGCGCGGAGCTATCAGGAGCGGCTGTTCCGGCTGGATCCGGTGTATCCGTACCGCGCGGTGATCGAGGCGGATCTGGGCCTGTGGCACCTGCTGGACGAGGAGTGGGCGCCGGCGGACGCGCGGCTGTCGCGGTCGCAGGCCTGGGATCCGGGCTATGGGCGCGCCTATCAGCGGCGCATCGCGCTGTCGGGGCTGACCGGGGACCGCGAGGCGGCCTCGGACGCCGCGCGGCGGCTGAAGTCCTTGGGCATGCCGTTGAACGTGGAGACCATCGGCGCGACCTATCCGTTCCGCGACCCGGCCCATGCGAAGCTGTTCAGCGACGGCCTGCGCCGGGCGGGCGCCATCGCCTGAGCGGCGGTCGCGGCGCGGCCCTAGTCTTGGGCGAAGAGGCGTCCGTAGCGCGTCACCTCGCCCGTGGGCAGGCCGAGCGTCGTGAGCGTCAGCCACAGGAGCGCGGCGTTGGCGGCGACGACCGGGATCTTCAGGTCCGCCTCTAGGGCTCGGACGGCGCCGACCGCGCGGAAGCCGTTGCCGCCGATGACGATGGCGTCGACGTCGGGGGGCGCGGCGGCCTTGATCCAGCGGTAGAGCCCGCCGGGGTGGATGGCGCCCTGCCCGCCCGGCAGGTCCGCGGCGGCGGCCTGCGCCACGGCGAGCCCGTTGCGGGTCAGCCAGGCCGCGCCCTGGTCGGTGAGAGCCGGGGGGAACCAGGGCGGGTCGACGAGCATGACCCGCGCCGCGCCGAGACGCTTGAGCCCTTGCAGGATCGCCTCGCCGGTGGTGACGACGGGCTTGCCCTCCGACAGCGCCGCCAGGCGCTCCGCCAGCCGCGGATCGTCGCCGTCGCCGCCCACGTAGCTGGTGGAGGTGAAGGCGAGGGCGATCGCGTCCACCGGCGCGCGGGCGACCAGCCGGACGGCGTCGTCTAAGGGCCCGGGCGCGGCGACCGCCTCGACCGGGCTGATGCCGATCTGGCCCGGGGCCGGAGCGTCTTGGCGGGACGGGAAGCGGAAGCGGCTGGCGTTGACGCCGACGCCCGGCGGGACCATGGCCGAAAACTCGGACTCAGGACCGACGTCGCCGTCCGGGACCAGCAGGCCGATGCGCGCGCGATAGACCCATCCATCCGGTTCGAACATCTTCGGCTCGTCTTTCCAGCGAGGGGGCGGACCGGATCGGCGACGCTCGACCGTTTCCTTCGGGAGCCGGCAGGACACGCGAAAGGCGCGCTCGACGCAACCGCCCGGGGGCGGAGGCCTGCGCGGCGTGGTCTTGGGCGTGGGCCCTGCGCCTCTCAGGCCTCGGCCCGCGCCAGGACGGCTTGCAGCAGAACGTTCACGGCGGCGAGGGTGGGTTCGTAGTCCACGTCCTCCGCCTCGTTATGGCTGATGCCGTCGATGCAGGGGGAGAAGAGGAGCGCCGTCGGCGTGACCTTGGTCATGTGATAGGCGTCGTGGCCGGCTTGGCTGAGCATGTCGGGCGGGTCGATCCCCTGCTCGCGGGCCTTGGCGCGGACGAGATCGATGAGCTCGGGGCTGAAGACCTCGGTTCCGAAGCGCCATTCGGCGGTGATCTCGGCCTCGACGTTCGCCCGCTCGGCCGCGTCGGCCAGAGCGGCGCGGGCCCGGCGCACCATCCGCTCGGTCACCTCGGGGTCGGCATGGCGCATGTCGACCGTGGCCACGGCATGGTCGGGGATGATGCCCGGCTTGTTGGGCCAGACCACCAGGCGCGGGGCGGTGGTCTTGCCGATGGGCGCCATCTCGCGCCCCAGATCGTCCATCGCGGCGATGAACCTGGCCGCGGCCACCAGGGCGTTGCGGCGTTCGGCCATGGGCGTGGGGCCCGAATGCGCCGTGCGGCCGGTGAAGACGACGCTCATGCCGCAGGAGGAGTAGCCGCCGGTGACGATGCCCAGGGGCAGGCCTTTGGCGTGCAGCTCCGGCCCCTGCTCGATATGCAGCTCGAAATAGCTGTCGAGGGGGCGGCCGCCCACCGGGGCCGGCCCGTCGTAGCCGATCCCGCGCAGCGCCTCGCCGAAGGCG
>JBCCPD010000325.1:0-4651 GCA_039025075.1 Pseudomonadota bacterium
GGACGGCGCGGCCGCCGCCCCCCGGAGACCCCGCGCCATGCCAGAGCCGAGCCTTGACGACGCCTCCTCCGCGCCCTTTCGCGGCATCGCGCTGAAGGTCGCCTCGGTGGCGGTGATGACGGCCATGGCCGCCTGCATCAAAGCGACGGCGGAGACGGCGCCGCCGGGTCAGGCGGTGTTCTTCCGATCGTTCTTCGCCATCCCGCCCCTGCTGATCTGGCTGCTGTGGCAGGGCGGGTTTCCGCGCGGGCTCTACACCGCCAACCCGGTCGGCCATGTCTTCCGCGGGCTGGTGGGGGCGGGGGCCATGTCGCTGGTCTTCACCGCCTTCGGCCTGCTGCCCCTGACCGAGGTGGTGGCGATCACCTATGCCGCGCCGCTGTTCGTGACCATGTTCGCGGCGATGTTCCTGGGCGAGCGGGTGCGTCTCTACCGCCTCGCCGCCATCGCCCTGGGCTTCTGCGGCGTGTTCCTGATCCTGTCGCCGCGGATCGAGGGCTGGGACCCCGGCGCCGCCACCACGGCGGAGACGCTGGGCGCGGTGCTGGCGCTCTTCGCCGCGGTGCTGATGGGCCTGGCGCAGGTCTTCGTGCGCGGCCTGGTGCGGACCGAAAGCGTGGCGGCGGTGGTGTTCTGGTTCTCGGTCACCTGCACGGTTCTGTCGCTGGCCACGCTTCCGTTCGGCTGGGTCTCGCCGGGCGGGGCGCTGCTGGGACTGCTGGTGGCCGCGGGGCTGCTGGGCGGGGTGGGGCAGATCCTTCTGACCTCCGCCTATCGACATGCGGAGGCGGGGCTGATCGCGCCGTTCGAATACGTCTCCATGGCTCTGGCCGTGGCCGTGGGCTGGTTCGTCTTCGCCGAGGCGCCGACCGGGGCGGTCCTGGCGGGGTCGGCCCTGATCGCGACGGCGGGGATCCTGATCATCTGGCGGGAGCGCCGGTTGGGCCTGCGCCGGGCCGAGGCGCGGCAGGCGAAGGGCACGCCGATCGGCGGGTGAGGCCGGGCCAGGGGCGACGGCCCCTGAACGTCGGCGGCGCTTGCGGCAAGTCTTCGAAAATGAAACGTTTCAAAGGGGTGAAGTCTGGGGAACCAACATGAAACGTACGATTCTCGCCGGAGCCGCCGCGCTGGGCCTCTCCTCCGGCGGCGCGTCCGCGCTCGAAATCCTGCACTATGACGATCATGGCGCCGGTCTCGTGCAGGCCGCGCTCGTCCAGCTGGGGGAGAGCGCGACCGAGATCGACCAGGACGACGATCTGGCGGCGTCGCTGGGGTCCCAGGCATGGGACGTGGTGATCATCGACAGCTCGGCCAACGGCCTGTCGGATCCGGCAGCGGTGTCGAGCTACGTGCAGGACGGCGGTGCCGTGATCCTGTCCTACTGGGACACGCAGGACCTTCCGGCGCTCGCCGCCGACTTCCAGGTCACGGTCGAGAACAGCTATTCGTCGCCGCAGGACATCAACCAGTGGCTCGCGGACCCGATGTTCACGACGCCCTTCCCGGTGAGCGATCCCATCGCCGGCTTCATCGACGATTTCTCCGACGACGGAGACGAGTTCTCGGTTCTGCCCGGCGGGCTGGCGGTGGCCGGCTTCAGCGCCGCGCCGTCATCGGACCGGGCCGGCATCGTCGTCGGCAATGAGGGTCGGACGATCATCAACGGCTGGCTGTTCGGCAACTGGGACGGGTCCGACGGGGAGGTCGTGAACCTGGTGGCCAATCAGATCGCCACCCTGGGCGAAGCGCGCGCCCCCGCCCCGTCCTCGGAGATCCCGCTGCCAGCCGCAGCGCCGCTTCTGGCCGCGGGCTTGGGCGGGCTGGTTCTGGCGCGCCGCCGCCGAAAGCGGTGACGCCGGCCGCGGCCATCTGCGGGGAACCCGCAGGCGCGGGCCGGGCCCGCGCGCGACCGCTTCGCGGGCGCATGGCCGCTCGCGCCTGACCTCCGAAAGCGCGCCTCACTCCCACCAGCGGTCCACCTGAGCGATCCGCGCGTCCGACCAGCCGAAATGATGGGCGATCTCGTGCACCAGGACGTGGCGGACGAGCGCCTCCAACGTCACGTCGCCCCGGTCCACCCATTCGTCCAGCAGGGCGCGGCGGAACAGGATCACCGCATCGGGCGGGCCGGGCAGGTCGCCCTCGGACTTCTCGGTCAGCGCGACGCCGTCGTAGAGGCCGGTGAGGTCATAAGGATCCTCGATTCCCATCTCAGCCAGCACGGCCTCGTCGGGCCAGTCCTCCACCCGGATCAGCAGAGGGCCGCAGGCGGCGCGCATCTGCGGCGGCAGCGCGTCGAACGCCGCCTCGGCCAGCGCCTGAAGATCCGAGAGCGACGGGGGAAGGGCCGAGGTCATGGCCCCGTGCTACGCCGAAGCGGGCCGCGGGGCTACAGGATCGCCGCCTCGATCTCCGCCTGGATCGCGGCGGCGCCGACGGTGCCGCCGACGAAGAACCGGTCGAGGCGGACCTGGCCGGCCAGCCGCTCGCCGGCGCCGTCGTCCTCCCAGACCTGCATGACGTAGATCCGGGAGCCGAAGACCGCCTCGGGGTTCGGATCGTCGATCACGGCGACGCGCGCCTCGGCGCCGGGATCGAGGCGGATGCGGTCAGAGCGCACCAGCGGAAAACCCTGTTGGGTGAAGTCCTGCTGCAGGTCGAAGTCCCAGAAATCCGTACCGAAATCCCCGCCGGTGAAGTCGAAGACGTCGGACCCGTCTCCGCCGAAGAGGCTGTCGTCCCCGCCGCCGCCGTTGAGCGTGTCGGCGCCTTCCTCGCCTCGCAGGTTGTCGACGCCGTCGCCGCCGAAAAGCGAGTCGGCCCCCGCCTCGCCCCACAGCACGTCGGAGTCAGCGCCGCCGAGAAGCCGGTCGTCGCCGTTTCCGGCGAAGGCGGTGTCCGTTCCGGCGCCTCCGAACACCCGGTCGTCGCCGGCGCCGCCGTCGAAGCGGTCGTTCCCGGCGCCGCCGTACATGACGTCGTCGCCCGCCTCGCCCTGGAAGCCGTCCTTGCCGGCGCCGCCATGCATCTCATCGTTCCCGGCGCCGCCCTCGAACCCGTCGTTCCCGGCGTCGCCGCGCATCAGGTCGTCGCCGGCGTCGCCCGACAGCAGGTCGGCGCCCTGGCCGCCCCAAAGCCGATCGTCGCCGCCGCCGCCCGAAAGCTGGTCGCGCCCTTTGTCGCCGTAGAGGCGGTCGTTCCCGGCCGGGCCGGAGCCGTCGGATTCGCCGCGCACGAAGTCGTCGCCGGCGCCGCCCCGCGCCAGATCGTTACCGCCGCCGCCCGCCAGATTGTCCGAACCCTTGCCGCCGAAGAGCCGGTCGCGCCCCTCCTCGCCGCGCAGCAGATCGTCGCCGTCGCCGCCGAACAGGACGTCGTTGCCGAAGCCCGCCCAGACGTCGTCGCGCCCGCCGCGGCCGTCCACCCGATCGTTCCCGCTCAGGGCGAAGATCTGGTCGGCCTTGTTGGAGCCGGAGATGCGGTCGTGGTTGAGGCTCGTCTGCGCCCAGCCGCTCCTCGAGCCCTTGGGGGCGAGGGTCCAGGAGAACTCGAAGCCGTTGAGGAAGTCGTCGAAGGCGCTGCGGTCGCCCCGCTCGGCGCGGCGGACGACCTTGTCGATCTCGGCGACGGTCCAGTCCAGGCCGGTCCACCGCTGGATCAGGCCCTCCCCGCGCTGGGAGATCTCGATGGACTTGACCGCGCCCGACTTGACGAACGTGCCCTCCTCGTCGCGCCCGATCTTGAAGCGGCCCTTGATGGAGAGGGTTGCGAAGCCGTCCTCCAGCACGACGGACCGGCGAGACGCCTGCCGCTGGTCGCCGAAGAGGATCGCCGGCCCGATCGCCTCGCCGCCGAAGACCTCCGGCTGGTTGTAGGTCCCGCCGCCGGAGAAGGGGCCGATGGACGTGATGCGGATGGTCATGGGGCGGTCTCCGTCGCCTGGCGGGAGCGCCGGGGTAGCGCGCGTTCATCTATCTGTCACGCTGCAAATCGATGCCTTCGCGAATATTTCGTCATTAAGGACCGGCCTGCGCCGGTTTTGCGACGGAGCCGGCCTTCGCTTCCCCGCGCGGACGCTTCATCGGGGGTTCGAAAGCGTCTGCGATACCTTCACGGCGGGATGCGGGCCGAACCGCACGGCGAAGATGGCGTAGCGCGACTCTGCAGCGCGCCAGCGGATGTCCTTGACGACTTGGCTCATGACGGAGCGGCCAGAACGCGCGACCTAGCGGATGCGCCCGCAGACGAAGACGCCACGTTAGAAGGTCTCGCCTCGAGCGCGCAGGGGCCTGTCCTCTCCAACCCGTTGGAACCGACGGGACTGCGTCGACACTCCGCTCTGCTTCTGCGGAGCGCCTTGGTCGGCTTAATATGCGGTCGTCTCATCGCCGTCCGACCCAGGCGACGGGAGACCCGTGGCGCCTGGGCACGGCGTCGATCCAGCTTGCCTCGGAGCCTCGGGCGAAACCTTGACGCAGGTCGGGTCGGCTGGACGGCGATGGACTAGGGCCAAGACCCATTAACAGGGTTCCGCGCGGGTGGGTTTCATGATTCCATCGTCCTGCCCAGCAGGAGAGATGGAATGGCAAGCGAGTTCTGGCTGAGCGACGAGCAGTTCGCGCGGATCGAGCCGCATCTTCCGACCGACACC
>JBCCPD010000326.1:0-4637 GCA_039025075.1 Pseudomonadota bacterium
CCGCGCCGGGCGGACCGCGACGCGTGATGGCGGGCCGGTGAGCGGGGCCGCCGGCGGGGGCGAGAGCGGGGGCGGGGGCGGGCGCACGCTCGCCGCGCTCGGCCTGGCCGCGCCGCCGGGCGTTCCGGCCGAGGCCGAGGTCCGCGGCCTCGCTGAGGACAGCCGCGAGGTGCGGGAGGGCGTCGTGTTCTTCGCGGTGAAGGGCGCGCGCTTCGACGGGGCCGAGTTCGCGCCGTTCGCTTTGCGTCAGCGCGCCCTGGCCGTGGTTTGTTCGTCGGACGGGGCGGAGACCGTGCGCCGCATCTGGGCCGAGGAGGGGCGGGATGTTCCTCCACAAGGCCTGCCGCTCTTGGTGGTCGAGGAGCCGCGGGCGGCGCTCGCCAAGGCCGCCGCCGCCTGGTGCGGGCCGGGGCCCGAGGTGGTGGCGATGGTCACCGGGACCAACGGCAAGACCTCGGTCGCGAGTTTCCTGCGGCAGATCTGGACGGCGCTGGGGCGCCGGGCGGTGAATGTGGGCACTTTGGGCGTCGAAGGTGCGGTGGAAGCGCCGGGGGCGCTGACCACGCCCGATCCGCTGACGCTGCACGGGCTGCTGGCGGACCTCGCCGAAGCCGGAGCGACCCATGCGGCGTTGGAGGCGTCGTCGCACGGGCTCGACCAGCATAGGCTGGACGGGCTGGTTCCGGCGGCGGCGGCCTTCACCAATCTCAGCCGGGATCACTTGGACTATCACGGCACGATGGAGGCCTATCTGGAGGCCAAGCTGGCGCTTTTTTCGCGTCTGCTGCCCGAGGGGGCGCCGGCGGTCGTGAACCTCGACGATGCGCGCGCGGATCAGGTCGTCGCCGCCGTCCACGCCCGAGGCCAGCGCTTGATCGGCGTCGGAGAGGCCGAGGGCGCCGATCTGCGCCGCCTCTCCGCCCGCTACGACGGCGAGGGACAGGTCCTGGCGCTGAGCTGGCGGGTAGGCCCGGCGCGGGAGGTGCGGCTCGACCTCGTCGGAGGCTTTCAGGGAGAGAACGTGGTGTGCGCCGCGGCGCTCGCCATCGCGTGCGGGGAGGACGCTGAGGCGGTGCTGGAGGCGCTGTCGGGCCTGAAAGGCGTGCGCGGGCGGATGGAGCCGGCGGCGCGGCGGGCCAACGGCGCGCGGGTCTACGTGGACTATTCGCACACGCCCGGCGGGTTGGAGACCGCCATCGCGGCGCTGCGGCTGCACACGCCCGGACGGCTCATCGCGGTGGTCGGCGCCGGAGGCGACCGCGATCCGGGCAAGCGGGAGATGATGGGACGGGCCGGGGCCGAAGCCGACGTGCTGGTGGTGACGGACGACAATCCCCGGTCCGAAGATCCCGCGGCGATCCGAGCGGCGGTGATGGCCGGGGCCGCGGGCATGGACCCGAAGGCCGAGGAGATCGGGGATCGGGCCGAGGCGATCCTCGTCGCCATCGACAAGCTGGGGCCGCAGGATCGTCTCCTGATCGCCGGAAAGGGCCACGAAACCGGCCAGATCGTCGGCGATCAGACCTTGCCGTTCGACGATGCCGAACAGGCCCGGGCCGCCGTCGCGGCGCTGGACGGCGAGGAGGAGGGATGAGCGCGCCGCTTTGGACCCATGCGGAGATCGAGGCCGCCACGGGCGGGCGCGCCACCGCGCCGTTCGCGGCGAAAGGCGTGGCCATCGACAGCCGGGAGCTGGCGCGAGGCGATCTCTTCGTGGCGCTGGCCGACGTCCGCGACGGCCATGACTACGTGAAGGCGGCCTTCGACGCCGGGGCGGCCGGCGCCCTTGCGACCCATCGGCCCGCGGGCGCGGCGGAGGACGCGCCGCTGATCATCGTGCCCGACGTCCTGAAGGCGTTGGAGGCTTTGGGCGCCGCGGCGCGGGCCCGTGCGAACGCCCGGATCGTCGCCGTCACCGGCAGCGTCGGCAAGACCACGGCCAAGGACATGCTGCGCCTGGCGCTCGGCGCCCAGGGGCGCACCCATGCGGCGGAACGCAGCTTCAACAACCATTGGGGCGTGCCCCTGACACTGGCGCGCATGCCGCGGGACGCCGAGTTCGCTGCCATCGAGATCGGGATGAACCATGCCGATGAGATCCGGCCGCTCGTGAAGCTGACCCGGCCGCACGCGGCGATGATCACCACGGTCGCCTCGGTGCATCTGGAGAACTTCCGCAACGAGGCCGGCATCGCTTTCGCCAAGGCGGAGATCCTGGAAGGGCTCGAGCCCGAAGGCGCCGCGATCCTGCCCCGCGACAACGCCCACTACGCCCGCCTGCGCCGGCGCGCGAAGAAGCTCGGCGTCGAGCGCATCCTGACGTTCGGCGAGGCGCCGCGGGTCGACGCCCGCCTGCTGGCTCATCAGGTCGCGCCGCAAGGGACGGTCTGCACCGGGCGCTTGGCCGGGCGGCGCATGCATTGGAAGCTGGCGGCGCCGGGACGGCACATGGCGATGAACTCGCTCGCCGCGCTTTTGGCGGTGGAGGCGATCGGCGCCGACGTGGCCCAGGCGGCGATGGCGCTGGGCGCCTTCCGCGCCCCCGCCGGCCGCGGCGAGCCCTGGCGGATCGCCCTGGGGGAGGACGGAGAGGACGGCGCGATCCTCTTCCTCGACGAAAGCTACAACGCCAATCCGACCTCTGTCGGCGCCGCCTTCGAGGTGCTGGCGGCGACCCGCCCCGAGGACGGCATAGGCCGCGTCGCCCGGGGGCGGCGCATCGCCATGCTGGGCGACATGCTGGAGCTGGGGCCGGAGGCGGAGGCCATGCATGCGGGGCTGGCCGAGCACCCCGCGCTCGCCGCGCTCGACGCCGTGCACACCTGCGGGCCGCTGATGCGCGCGCTGCACGAAGCGCTGCCCGTGAACAAGCGCGGGCGCTGGTTCGAGGACTCGGCCGCGCTCGCCGCCCAGGTCCGCCGGCTGCTTGACGCGGGCGACGCGGTCATGGTGAAGGGCTCGCTCGGCGCGCGCATGGCCCCGGTGGCTCAGGCCATAAAAACCATGGGCGCCGCCGCCCCCGCCCGCCCGACCGCCGAGACCGACGAGGACGCCTGACGCCCATGCTCTACCATCTCCTCACCCCTCTTTCCGACGGCGGCGACGTCTTCAACCTCTTTCGCTACATCACCTTTCGAGCCGGGGGCGCGTTCCTGACGGCGCTGGTCTTCGGCTTCGTCTTCGGCCGGCCGATCATCGACGCGCTGCGCCGGATGCAGAAGAAGGGCCAGCCGATTCGCGACGACGGGCCGGAGCGGCACCTGCTCGAAAAGGCCGGCACGCCGACCATGGGGGGCGTGCTGATCCTGTTCGCGCTGCTGGTCTCCACCCTGCTGTGGAGCCGGTGGGACAACGGCTATGTCTGGATCGTCACGCTGGTGACGGCCGGCTTCGGGGCCATCGGCTTCGCCGACGATTTCCTGAAGGTGGCCCGGTTCGACGTCAAAGGCGTGCCGGGGCGCGTGCGGCTGGGCTTGGGCTTCGCCATCGCGGCGGCGGCCTCGGCCTGGGCCATGGCGCTGCAGCCCGAGGCGCTGTCGGGGGCGGTGGCCTTCCCGATCCTCAAGGACCTTCTGCTGAACCTCGGCTTTCTCTTCGTGCCCTTCGCGATGATCGTGATCGTGGGGGCGGCGAACGCGGTGAACCTGACGGATGGGCTGGACGGGCTCGCCATCATGCCGGTGATGATCGCCGGCGGGTCCCTCGGCGTGATCGCCTACGTGGTGGGGCGGACGGACTTCACCGAGTATCTGGGCGTCCACTACATCCCCGGCACCGGGGAGATCGTGATCTTCGCCGCCGCGCTGATCGGCGCCGGCCTGGGGTTTCTGTGGTACAACGCGCCGCCGGCGATGGTCTTCATGGGCGACACGGGCTCGCTCGCCTTGGGCGGCGCGCTCGGGGCCATCGCGGTGGCCACCAAGCATGAAATCGTGCTGGCGATCATCGGCGGGCTTTTCGTCGTGGAGGCGATGAGCGTCATCATTCAAGTCGCCTACTTCAAGGCGACGGGAAAACGCGTGTTCCTGATGGCGCCGATCCACCACCATTTCGAGAAGCTCGGCTGGCAGGAGCCGACCATCGTGATCCGCTTCTGGATCATCTCGGTTATCCTGGCCTTGATCGGGCTCGCGACCCTGAAGCTGCGGTGAGGCGCCCGGCCGGCATATGGCGGGGCCGGAGAGGGAGCCCCCCCTCCCTGTCCCTCCCCCCGGCGGGGGGAGGGGACCCCTGCGGCGCTCATTCTTCTTCCGAGTGCGGCGGCGCACTTGGACGCTTCCGTCGCGGGGGCGCGCGGTGATCCCGGTTCGGGGATACGACGGCCAGCGGGTCGCGGTGCTGGGGCTCGGCCGCTCCGGCCTTGCGGCGGCGCGGGCGCTGAGGGCCGGCGGGGCGGAGGTCGTGGTCTGGGACGACGGCGAGGGCGCTCGGGCGGCGGCGGAGGTCGAGGGGTTCGCGCTGGCCGACCTGACGCGGGCCGAGGCGTGGGAGGACGTGGTCCTGCTGTGCCTCTCCCCCGGCATTCCGCATCTCTACCCCGCGCCGCACCGGGCGGTGGAGATGGCCTGGGCGCAAGGCGTCGCGGTGGACAACGACGTGGGGCTCTTCTTCCGCTCGGTCGCCACGGAGGACTGGGC
>JBCCPD010000327.1:0-4624 GCA_039025075.1 Pseudomonadota bacterium
GCGCAGCCGGTCCTCGTCATAGCCGGCGAAGGCGGGCAGGGCGGCCACGGCGCGGTCGATGCTCAGCAGCTCGTTGGAGCTGATGCGCTCATCGGCGGCCGACGTGGTGACCATGGTCGCGACGAGAGCGTCCTGGGGGGTGAAGAGGGACATTTCGCCCGCGCTCCATTCAAATGCGTGAAGGCTTGGAATAGGCATCGCGGGGCGCGCCGGCAAGAAGGCTCGACGGCCGACGACGAAGGCTCGGGCTTTGTGGCGGATGAAGGAGAGGGATTTAGGCGTCATTGGAAACCTTGATCGCGTTCGTCTGGGCGGCGGCGGCCTTCGCCTACTATCCAGGGCCGGCGCTTCTCTATACCGCCGCGCGCACCCTGGCGGCGGGCCGGCGCGCCGGTCTGATGGCCGCTCTCGGCATCCACATGGGCGGCTGGGCCCATGTGATCGCCGCGGCTGCGGGGCTGAGCGCGCTCTTCGCCGCGGCTCCGGCGCTCTACGCCGCGCTCAAGCTGTTCGGGGCGGGCTACCTGGTCTGGCTGGGCTGGCGCATGATCGCGGAGCGACGCGTGGACGCGGACCTGCCTGAGATTCATGAGAAATCGGTCCGGCGCGCCTTCGTCGAAAGCGTGACGGTGGAGCTGCTGAACCCGAAGGTCGCGCTCTTTTTCATCGCCTTCCTGCCGCAGTTCGTGGACCCGGCGGGGAGCCTGCCGACCTGGGCGCAGTTCTTGGTGCTGGGCGGGTTGACCAACCTGTTGTTCACCTCCGCCGACTTGCTCTGCGTCGCCTATGCCGCCGCCGCGGCGGCGCGGCTGCGGCGCAGCTCTGCGGCCGGGCGCTGGGCCAAGCGGATCGCCGGCGGGGCGCTGATGGGTCTGGGCGCGAACTTGGCGCTTAGCCGAGGTTGACCCGGCCGCCCGTTGACGGGACGCGGGCGCGGGCGTATCGCGGCGCGCATCCGCAACGCCATCGGGGAGCCCCGCACGATGCCCGAGTTCCGAGACGCCGCCCTCGCCTCCAAGGCCTGGCCGTTCGAGGAAGCTCGCAAACTCCTCAAGCGGATCGAGAAAACCCCGCCCGAGAAAGGCCACGTGTTGTTCGAGACGGGCTACGGCCCCTCGGGGCTGCCGCATATCGGCACGTTCGGAGAGGTGGCGCGCACCACCATGGTGCGGCGGGCTTTCGAGGCGATCAGCGACGTGCCGACCAAGCTGATTTGCTTCAGCGACGACATGGACGGGCTTCGCAAAGTGCCCGGCAACGTGCCCGAGCAGGACGCGCTGGCGGAGGATCTGAACCTGCCGCTGACCCGCGTGCGGGATCCGTTCGGGACCCATGACAGCTTCGGCGCGCACAACAACGCTCGGCTGATGGCGTTTCTGGATTCATTCGGGTTCGAGTACGAGTTCGCCTCATCGACGCAGTACTACCGATCCGGCCGTTTCGACGAGATGCTGCTGGTCGCGCTCGAGCGCTACGAAAAGATCATGGAGATCATGCTGCCGACCCTCGGCGAGGAGCGGCGGGCGACCTATTCGCCCTTCCTCCCGGTCAGCCCGAAGACGGGACATGTGCTGCAGGTTCCGACGCTGGAGCGGAACGTGACCGCGGGGACGATCGTCTACGAAGAGCCGAACGGGGAGCGGGTGGAGGTGCCGGTCACCGGCGGCGCGGTGAAGATGCAATGGAAGCCGGATTGGGCGATGCGCTGGGCGGCGCTGGGCGTCGACTACGAAATGTCGGGCAAGGACCTGATCGACTCGGTGACCCAGGCGACGAAGATTTGCCGGGCGCTGGGGCGGCCCGCGCCCGAAACCTACACCTACGAGCTGTTCCTGGACGGCGAAGGGCAAAAGATCTCCAAGTCCAAGGGCAACGGTTTGAGCATCGAAGCGTGGCTCGAATACGCGACGCCCGAGAGCCTCAGCTACTACATGTTCCAAAAGCCGCGGACCGCCAAGCGTCTGCATTGGGACGTGATCCCCAAAGCGATGGACGAATACGCCCAACAGCTGCGAGCCTATCCCGCGCAGGACGCTGCCAAGCAGGCGGCCAACCCTGTTCGGCACATCCACCGCGGACAGGCGCCGGCCGACGACATGGTGGTGAGCTATTCGATGCTGCTGAACCTGGCCTCGGCGGCGGGGGCGTCGGACGCCGAGACGCTGTGGGGATTCATCCGGCGCTATGCGCCTCAGGCGTCGCCGGAGCGGAACCCTGGGCTGGCGGCGGCGGCTGAAAAGGCGGCGGCCTATTGCCGAGACCATGTGATCCCCGGCAAGACGTTCAGGCCCGCCACGGACAAGGAGGCGGCGGCGCTGGCGGATCTGCGGGCCCGGCTGGCGGCGCTGCAAGGCGGGCCGAAGGCCGAGGCGCTGCAGGACATCGTCTTCGCCGTCGGCAACGCGCACGGGTTCGAACCGCTCCGCGACTGGTTCAAAGCGCTCTACGAGGTGCTGCTGGGGGCGAGCCAAGGGCCGCGCTTCGGCGGGTTCGTCGCGCTCTACGGCGTGCCGGAGACGGTGGCGCTGATCGATCGGGCGCTGGCCGGCGAGCTGGCGGCGGCCTGAAGCGCCGCCGCCGGGCCATCCAGGCCCTCGCCGCACCGGGCTTCAGGGCAAGGCCGAAGTGCAAGAAGCCGAGGGCGGGGCCGGCGACTAACACCAGAACCTGGGTCCCTCCGAGCGTCTGAATGGTTAGCGCGTGGCCTGGACAGGTGGCCGAAACACGCCCGCCGACCTAGAGGAGAGTCGCACCACCGATGATACGTGCGTCGACCAACCGTGATGTTGGGCCGGTCGGGGGAACCCCCATCGCTGCCGAGCCGAGCCGAGAGGCCGGCCCCATATGGCCGCCAGCGGCGATAGCGCCGGTCGTCACGAACACCAACCTCGGCCTTAAGAGCCGCGGAAGACCGCAAACACGTCGCAAAACCCATCATCCGCGTCGGATCGACGAGGCCCGAGACCCAAAGAACAAGGTCGAACAGCGGACTGGACGCGGTTCAAGTGCACAAGCGCATGGCGAGCATAGGCGTCAGTCGATCAAGGTCGCTGCCGCTACCGCAAACGTGGCCGCGGCCATGAAGGCGCCGATCGCCGCGAAGGACCGGCGCGAAACGCGCGCTGCGCCGGAGAGCCCGTGGCCCGAGGTGCGGCTGGAGCCGAGCCCTTCGAACAATCCGGCGAGGCCTTGGACCGCTCCGCCCGCGACGCCGGAAGCGCCGGCGATGCGCCTCTTGCCGAGCAGGAGCCGGGCTGTCGCCACGCCAATCATGGGGCCTCCGATCTCGCCATGCGACCGGTGCGGGGGCAGGACAGGGCTCTCCATCAAATTCTCGTTTCAAAGTATGTAGCGATCCGTCGCGCCTTGGATAGTTTGCCCTTTTGACAACTCGCATCACCTCGGATCTCCAAAGGTACAAGTGGAGGATGGCATGCCGACCAGACGAGGAGTGATCGCGACCGGCGCCGCGGCGATCTGCGCAGCCGGCTTTGGCTCGGGCGCCGCAGCCCAGGAGGCGGGCGCGGCCGGGGCGATCGAGCAGGTGATCGCCTCTCAGATCGACGCTTTCTTGCGCGACGATTTCGAAGGGGCCTTCGCGTTCGCGTCGCCGGGAATTCGGCGCTTCTTCGGCTCCTCCGATCGGTTCGGCGCGATGGTGCGGCAGGGTTACCCCATGGTCTGGCGCCCGCGTGGCTGGCGTTTCGCCGAGTTGTCGCCGGAGCGGGGGCGCCTGCGCCAGACCGTGGTGCTGGAGGACGCCTCCGGCGTGTCGCACGTGGCCGACTACTTCATGATCGAGACCGATGATGGCTGGCGCATCGATGGCGTGACCTTGCGTCCTAAAGTAGGGGCCGGCGCTTGAAGCGCCTGCAGGTCAGCACGGGCCTCCCGCCCGAGCGATCGCGTTCGCCACACGATGCAGTTGTGGGAACAAGGCCGGGCTTGGAGAGAGCCCAAGGATCATCCACCAGACAGCGCTCCGGGCGCTGGTTTCGTTTTCGAAGGGCGCTTGACGGAGAAACCCAGGGCCCGGAGCTCAAGAGCGTCATGCAGAGGGAGCGAAGCGATGGCGCTCATCGACGAGATTCGGGAGGCCGGCGGTCGGCTGGCGGCGGCGATCAACGCCAAGAACGCGGTTGCCGCGGCGGCCTGCTACACCCCTGACGCCGCGCTGCTGCCGCCGGGCGCGCCGATCCAGATCGGGACGACGGCGATCCAGGCCTATTGGCAGGCGGGCATCGACGGCGGTCTGAGCGACGTGGTGCTGGAGCCGACCGAGGTCCTGGATTTCGGCGACCAATGCACTGAGCTGGGCGTCGTCACGGCAACTGGCGGAACGAGCGGCAAATACGTGGTCGCCTGGAGCAAGGTCGACGGCGTCTGGAAGCTTCACTGGGACGCGTTCAACTTCGACGCCTGAGCGCCAGCAGAGCAGCGCAGCAGGCCAAGCCCTTGCCGAGTTTGCGCCGCTGGGCCTTGAGAGGTGGTCCCCGAAATCCGGGCAGGCGGCTAAGCTTGGTTCGTCGATGATCGAGGACGGACCGGATGACGGGGAAGAGGCGGCGCTACAGCGCCGAGTTCAAGGCGAAGGTGGCGCTGGAGGCGCTGAAGGGCGACCTGA
>JBCCPD010000328.1:0-4609 GCA_039025075.1 Pseudomonadota bacterium
GCAGGGCGCCAACCCGGCCGCCATGCAGGCCAGCAGGACTTCCACGAAGCCTCCGGAGGTCTCGGCGAGAATGGCGACCCGATCGCCAGGGGCGAGGCCTCGCGAGCGCAGACGACCGGCGGTCGCCGTCGCGCGCGCCTGAAGGTCGGGCCAGCGCACCACATCCTCTACGCGCCCGCGAGAGCCGTAGAAGGTCAGTCCCCCGCGCCCGTGGGCGGCGTAGTCCAGCGCTTCGACGAGGCGGGGAAAGTCCGCTGTCCGCCGCTTCCGGCCGGTCTGGGTCTCAGCTGCTTCGATCATGCTTCCGACACATGCAATGAAGCGCGGGCCGAGTCCACGCGCCTCGCGACCGCGTCCAGATCGCCGACCCGCGCCGCCTCGGACGGCGCGGCGGAGCCCGCGGCGCGGGCGCGCGTCCGCCTCACGTTCGAGCCCCCAGACGGTCGCCCAGGCGCAGCGCGAGCGCCATGATCGTGATCGTCGGATTGGCCCAGCCGCAGGTCGGGAAGACCGCGCTCCCGGCGAGGTGCAGATTGGGGCACTCGAACAGGCGGCAGTCGGCGTCGACGACGCCCTCGGACGGGCCGGCGGCCATGCGGGCGCCGCCCATGTGGTGGTATCCGCCGATGGCGTGGCTGGAGATCAACGGATCGATCTTCCACTCGGGTCCGTCCTCGCGCAGCCAGTCGGCGGGGCCGACGCTGGCGACGCCCAGCCGGCGCAGCTCTCCGTCGAGCAGCTCCATCAGTCCCGCGACCGAGGCGCGGTCGAGCGGCGAGAACCGCCAGTCGAGCGCCACGCGGCGCACCCCCAGCGCATCCCGCGCCGCGACCAGCCGCACCCGGCTGTCCGGGTTCGGCGCCTGTTCGGCCCGCACCACGGCGTAATGCCCTTCGACCGCCTCCCTCCGGGCCGCGCGCGAGGCCGCCCGCCGCGCGTCTCCGCCCTGCTTCAGCCGCCAGGTCACGCGCTTGCCGATGCGGTACGACGCGCGCAGGGCGCGCAGCGCGGGCAGCTCGTGCTTCAAGCCCCCGATCACCCGCTGCAGCGGGGCCTGGGCGGCGCCCTCGTGCCGACGGACGGCAAGGCTGACCGCCGTGTTCAAAAGCCCCAGCCGACGCTGCGCCGCTTCCGCGGGACGGAACGCCGCGGCGAGCCGTTGCGAGCCGTGGCGGATCTTGGCGCTGGCGATTCGCAGGACGGCGAGGTGGCCCTCCGTCCCCGGCGCGCTTGGCAGGATCCGTCCGCCGCGCGCATGCGGGTGCTCCATGAAGAAGCGCCCCAGCAGATCGCGCGCGTTGCCCAGCCCGTCGGGACGCCGGGGCGCGCAGGCCAGCAGCAGCCGCACGGTCTCGATCCCGCCGGCGGCGAGGACGTAGCGCTCCGCCGTCACGGTCAGGCTCCGGCCGGACAGGCTGCGGAAGCCGAGGCCCGTCACCGCGCCGCTCTCGCCGGTCTCGATCTCGGTCAGCGTGGCGTTGAGCGCGATCTCCACGCCCGGAAGGTCGAGCCGGCGAGGATCGGTGAAGCGCTCGTCGCGGTCGTCGAAGCTCCAAAGCGGAACGTCGATCAGCTCCGGGTCGAACGGCGGCCGCGGCTCCTGCAGCCCCGACCAGTCGCGCCGCCGCTCCACGCCCAGCGCCGCGAAGGCCGCGTCGACATAGGGGTCGAGATCCGCGTGCCCGATCGGCCAGCCGGAATGCGGCACCCAGGCGCGCCGCTCGAAGTCGATCGGGTCGAGCGCCGCGCAGCGCCCGCCCCAGATCGCCGTGGTGCCGCCGAACAGCCGCAGCCGGCTGTCCTTCAGCGGATAGTAGGGGAAGCCCGCGATCTCCCCCGCGGCGAGGTCCTGCTGCGCGGCCTCGACCTCGCGCCCGCCGCTCTCGACGAGCAGGACCGTGCGCCCGTGCTCGGCCAGCCGCCGCGCCAGCGTCTGGCCGGCGACGCCGGCGCCCACGACGCAGAACTCCGCGCGCCGCGTCAGCGGGCCGTCGGCCTTGGACAGGTCGAACGTCCGGCCCGCGACGGACGCCCTCATCGCTCCATCCACGAGGTCAGGGGCGGGTCGCGCCGGCGCAGACCCGCCTGCGCCAGGCGCGCGCCGCGGATCGCCGTGCTCAGCACCGACCACAGGGCGACCGCGGCGATGCCCGCGGCCGGGGCGCCGACGAGGCAGAACAGCATGAACAGCAGCATGTTCGGATTGCGCCGCGCCCCGATCTCCCGCAGCAGCGAGTCGCCCCGCTCCCAGACGTGGACATGGAAGCCGTGCGCGCGCTTGAACGCCGCCTCGATCGCGCGGTCGAGAGCATAGCTCGCCAGGATCGCCGCGAGCGCCGCGTCCAGCCATCCGGGCCCCGGCCCGCCCGCCGCGCGAACCCCCTCCGCCCAGGCCCAGTACCAGAAGGGCGGATGGATCAGGTCGATGCCGTGGTCATAGACGTCGCCGAAGCGCGACGAGGTCAGCGTGGTGCGCGCCAGCTTGCCGTCGACGGTGTCGAGGAAGGTCATCAGCCAGCCGGCCGCGAACCCCGCGGCCCACTGGCCGTGCCAGAAGAACCACATCGCCGCGAAGACCAGGATCAGGCTCGCCGTCGTCACGGAGTTGGGCGAGATCCGGCGCGCCGCGCACCAGCGGGTGGCGACCAGCGCCGGCGCGGGCCAGACATGCTTGGTCACCAGATCGGTGACGCCCTTGTAGGAGGAGCGGAACAGCGCGCGCTCGGCGGCCGCCGCGCCCTCGCGCGCCACGTCGATGGCGAAGGGCGTCTCGCGCTTGCGCAGCATCCAGTTGTAGGACCCGGCGAGCGCGGCGGCGTCGCCCGGGCTCAGGCCGATCGCCGCGGCCTCAGCCTCTCCGGCGTCGCCCGTCTCGATCAGCGCCGCCACGGCCTGCGGGTCGACGCCGGGCCCGGCATGCGCCGCGACCAGCCGGGACCCGCCGTTCCCAGCCTCGACCAGCGCCGCGCCGGGGCGGCGCGCGATGGCCGCCGCCAGCGGGGTCGACAGAACCCACCGCGCGTCGGCCACCACCACGCCGTCCGACGCACCGACGCCGGCCCGCGCCCAGTTCCTACGCTGCCAATCCTCGATCGGCAGTCCGAACAGAAGGGTCCCTGCCGCGTTGCCGACGAGGCGCAGCGATCCGCCCGCGTCTTCGCTCATCGCTCCGCCTCCCCTGCGCCGCGCGCGCGCCTCGCCCGCGCATCTGGGCGGCGGCCCCGAGGACCCAGGGCATCCACGCCCGCCCCGGTCATCACGACCGCGCCGCCGGCGCGTCGGGCCGTTCCGCCTCGGCCGCCGCCAACGACGCCCAATCGTGGCGCGCCGCGACCCAGGCCGTCGCCGCGAGCAGCGCCAGCGTTCCGATGATCATCGCGGCGCCGGGCCCCTCGGGCCCCATCGCACCGTAAAGCACCACGAAGCCGACCACCGTGACGACAAGGCTCGCCGCACGGGCGAGGATGGCGCGGCCCACGAGGTCGGCGGCGTAGAAGGCGGGAAAGGCCGGCGCCACCGCCGCCTCGATCGCGGCCGCCACGATCAGAAGCACTGCGAGCAGGCTCGCATCCGCGTAGGCCGGCCCCATCCACGCCGTCAGGACGGCCGGCCCGACGAACCAGAACCCGACCCCGACCGCCGCGCCGATCGCCATCAACGCGCCGGCGCAAAGCAGCACGAAACGCGGCACGCGCGCGCCTTCGTTCCGCGCGATCAGGTTGGTGAACTCCGGATAGATCACCCGGTCGACCATCGCGGTGCCCTTGCCGAGGATGATCGCGACCTCCTGGGCGACGCGGAACAGCGCCGCGTAGCCCGCGCCGCCGACCCCGCCGGCCAGCAGGACCGGCGCCTGCGCCGCCGCCGCCGCGAGCCCTCGGTTCACGTTGGTCATCCCCACGAAGCGCCACATGCCCGGCGCCGGCGCCGCCAGGCTCGGCCGGCCGCCCGCCACGGCGGCCCAAAGCCCGCGGCGCACGAGCTCCCTGATCCCCAGCGCCGGCAGCACCAGGTAGTTCAGCGCCGACGACAGGAACCAGGTCGCGACGAAGGCCTCGAACGGCGCGCCGACGGCCCAGGCGGCTCCGCAGCCGCCGGCGCGCACGAAGGGCAGGATCAACGAGTTCAAGGCCACCAGGTCATAGCGGTCGAACAGCCTAAGCACCCCCAGGCTGGCGGATTTCTGGTTCAGAAGGATCAGGACGAGGTAGCCGAAGACGTGCGGGCTCGCCCGGTCCAGGATGTCCACCGCCCCGGCCAGCGCCCAGGCGGCCAGCGTCGCCGCGGCGAAGGCCCCCGCCGCGGCGACGAGGTCCAGCGTCGCGCAGAACCGCACCACCCGGCCCAGCTGCGCCGCGTTCGCGCGGGCCGCCTCCTCCCCGGTCAGCCCGCCCGCCGCGTAGCGCACCACCGCGAGCCAGCTGTCGAAGGTCGCGACCTTGGAGAAGAAGAGCACGCAGGCGTGCATGAAGACCAGCAGGCCGAACTCTTCGGTGGTCAGCCCGCGCGCCGCGAAGCCGAGGCCCGCCAGCGCCGCCGCGCCGCCGAGGATCTTCGCCGCCAGCATCATGCCGGCGTTTCGGCGCACGCGCCGTCCGACGCCCTTCGC
>JBCCPD010000329.1:0-4573 GCA_039025075.1 Pseudomonadota bacterium
GCTCGAGCGTGCACATGCCTGTGGCTACAGGTTCAAAGAACTGAATGTGATATGATTATCAGATATTTGAGTGTGTGTCCACGCGTGGACGCCCTTGCGCACCCGCAAGGTTTCGCCACCTCACCGAGGCAGCAGCGCCCCCAGGGCCGCCGCCACCGCCGCCTGCACCGGCTCGATCACCGGCGTGCCGAGCGCCTCTTCCAGCCGCCCCCGATGCCGCGCCATCCCGGCGCAGCCGAGCACCAAGGCCTCCGCCCCTTCGGCCTTCAGCGCCTCCCCGGCGGCGAGCAGCTTCGGCCAGGCGCCCTCGCCCCCGGTCTCCGCCACGGTCAGCTCCAACGGCGCCTCCCCGGCCAGCCGATCCAGCGCCCCCATCCGCCGCAGGTACCTCCGGTGCCGCCGGATCGAGGGCGTCGCCGCCGCAATCACCCCCACCAAGTCACCCCGCCCAAGCGCCGCCAGCACCCCGCTCTCCTGCATCCCGAAGACCGGGCAGGCCAGCTTCTCGCGCAACGTCTCCAGCCCCGGATCCGAATAGCAGGCGATGACGATCGCCCCTGCGTCCGGCCGCCCCTCCGCCCACTGCACGAGCGGCGCGACCACCAGGTCGCTATGGGCCTGGCTCTCGATCCCGAACGGCCCCTCGGCCAGCGTATGGCACTCGATCTCAGGCCCGCCGCCCAGCCGGAACGGCGCCACAGCCTCCTCCAACCCCGCGGTCACCTCGGGGTTCGAGTTGGGGTTGATGACGAGGATCGGCCCGCTCATGGCAGCTTCGGTGCGATGTCGGCGCCGAACATCCTGTCGGGCGCGAGCTCCAACGCGCCGGAGCCCGGCAGGTCCGTCATGTCAGGCCCGGTCCGGGGCAGAAACTCGCCATGGCCCTGGGGCGCCGTCACGGCCCCGTCCTTCACCACCGTGGTCCCGCGGACCATCACCTGCACCGGCCAGCCTCGCACCCGCAAGCCCTCGAACGGCGTGTAGTCCATCGCGTCGCCCATGTCCGACAGCGTCAGCGTCTTCTCAACCGCCGGATCCCAGATCGCCAGATCCGCGTCGGCTCCGATCGCGAGCGTCCCTTTGCGGCCCTGCAGACCGTGGAT
The DNA here is from genome assembly GCA_039025075.1 of Pseudomonadota bacterium. Lineage (GTDB taxonomy): Bacteria > Pseudomonadota > Alphaproteobacteria > Rhodobacterales > Rhodobacteraceae > Albimonas. The sequence goes on from JBCCPD010000329.1 coordinate 1,104, forward strand.
CCGCGCCGCCTCCGACGAGGTGATCTGCACGAAGCGCTGCAGAGAGAGGCGGCCGGCCATCACCCCCTCCGAGAACATCATCGGCAGCCGCGCCGCGATCCCCGGCATGCCGTTGGCGATCTTCGGAAACGGCGCGTCGGCGCCGTTGGCGAACTTGCCGGTCGCATCGGCGCGGTAGGGGGCGTGGTCCGAAGAAATCAGGTCGAACGTGCCGAGGCGAAGGTGATGCCAGAGCGTCTTCGCCGTGGCCGCGTCCCGCACGGGGGGGGAGCAGATGAACTTGGCGCCCTCCATCCCGGGGCGGTCGAGATCGTCGGCTGTGAGGAAGAGGTACTGGGGACAAGTCTCTGAAAACAAACGTGCGCCGCGGGCGCGGGCGTCGCGGACCGCTTCCGCGCCCTCGGGGGTGGAGACGTGGACGATGAAGAGGGGGGCGTCGAGGAACTCCGCCAGGGCGATGGCGCGGCGGATGGCCTCGGCTTCGGCGGCGGCGGGGCGGGAAGGGGCGTGAAACTTAGGGGCCGTGTGGCCGGCGCGGGCGAGACGGTCGATGGTCCAGTCGAGGAGGCCGTGGTTCTCGGCATGGACCATGGCGAGGCCGCCGCCTTCCTTGGCCGTGGCGAGCACGTCGAGGAAGGCGCGGTCGTCGATACGGATCGCGTAGGTCATGAAGACCTTGAAGGAGGGGATCCCGCGCTCAAAGGCTTTGGGAAGGTTTTCAAGGGCTTGCGAGGTGAGGTCCGAGACGATGAGGTGATTGGACCAGTCGATGACGGAGACGCCTTCGGCCCGTGCGGCGTAGCGGTCGAGGGTCTCGGTCGGCAGTTCCCCCTTCGCCTGGGCGGCGAAGGGGATGAAGGTGGTGTTGCCGCCGAGCGCGGCGGAGCGGGAGCCGGAGGCGTAGTCGTCCGCCGTCATCAGGCCGGCGGCGGATTCCTGGGCGATGTGGCAATGGGCCTCGATGCCGCCGGGGAGCACGAATTTCCCCGACGCATCAATGCGTTCTCCGCCTTCGAGATGCTCGGCCACCGCCGCGATGCGGCCGTCCTTAATGCCGATGTCGGCGCGGAAGACGTCCGACGCGGTGGCGAGCGTGCCGCCGGCGACGACGGTGTCGAAGTTCATTCGGCGGCCATGCCGAGGGCGCCGAGGCGGCGGTCGAGGCGGGCGAGGAGGGTTTCGAGCTCCGCGACGTCGGCGGGGGAGAGCTTGGGGCCGGGCGCGCGGATGTGGTCGCAGGCGATGGCGCCGCGCTTCAGAAGCGTGCGCTTGCGCAGCGCCAGGCCGATGCCGGGCTGCTGTTCGTGTTTGATTACGGGGAGATAGGCGTCGAAAAGGTCCTCCGCCGCGTCGTGGTTTCCGGCTAGGGATTGGGAGACGACGCCGACGAGGAGCTCCGGGAAAGCGAAGCCGGTCATGGCGCCGTCGGCGCCGCGCTGCATCTCCTGCGGCAGGTAGAGGCCGCCATTGCCGCAGAGGATTGAAATCCTTGGGATTTCGACCGTATCGGAGCCGGCGCGGACGGCGGAGAGCTTGGGCAGGCCTGGGCAATCCTCATGCTTGAGCATGACGATCTGAGGATGATCCGTGGTCAGCTCAAGTATCGTTGAAGTGGAAACGTTGACGCCCGTCAGCTGCGGGTAGTCCTGGAAGACGATGGGGACGTCAGGACCGAAGGCGGCGCAGACTGCGGCGTAGTAACTCTTGACAGCGACTTCGTGTTTTAGGGACGAGGGCGGCGCGACCATGACTCCGGCGGCGCCGTTGTCCATCACGTACTTGGTGAACTCGGTCATCGTGCCGATCCCCGCGCCGGAGACGCCGACGATCACCGGAACCTGGGCGGCGTCGAGGAAGGTCTTGGCGGCGAGGCGCGACTCCTCGGGCGTGAGCTTGGGCGCCTCGCCCATCACGCCGAGCACGGTCATCCCATTGACTCCCTTGGACAAATAGAAGTCCGTCAGGCGCTGGATGGAGGCGGTGTCGAGCGCGCCGTCCTCCGCGAAGGGCGTGGCGGCGATGATGTAGACGCCGTTGGTGTGGCGGTCGATCAAGGGCATGGCGGTCTCCTTACGGCGCTCGATCAGTCAAGCGTACCTCCGCGCGGCGGGCGGGGGAAGCGGCCGAGGGGCCGCGCCGGGTGCGGAAATGCGTGCAGCAAAGGTGCACGGAGGGTGCACGGCGGGTGCACGGCGCATGCGCCGCCGGTCCCGCGACGGCGCCGCGAGCGTGCGGCATGCGTCCGCACAGGCGGCGCCAAGCGTCTGCACAGGCGCGCTCGCTCCGCGACCAGCCGTCGAGAGGCCGCAGACGGCGCGCGTCGCGGCGCGTCTTTCGCGAATGGCGGCGCGGTTTCGCGAACGGCGCTTGCCGCGACGGACGAACCGTGGGCCGCTGAGACTTGGCGTGCGACGGGCGGTCGCGTCTCATGGACCGCTGACCGAGGGGAGAGGCGCCATGACCTTGATCGCGAACGGCGGGCCGTTCTTCGTGAATGCGGAGCGGGAGGCCTCGCAGCGGTTCGCCGACGTGACCGCGACCGACGGCGGCGGCTTCGCCGTCGTGTGGGAGAGCAACGCGGATTTCGACGCCGACGACGAGGTGATCCTGCGCCTGTTCGACGAGGACGGGGAACCGACGACGGGCGACCTGGGCCTGACAGACTTGCGGGAGCGGGACCAGGAGGACTCGCGGATCGCCCAGCTGGCGGGCGGCGACCTGGTGGTGGTCTGGGAGTCCTCCTTCGAGGACGGCAGCTTCGCCGGCGTCTTCGCGCGGCTGACGGCGCCGGACGGCACGCCTCGGGGCCCCGCGTTCCGGGTCAACGAGACCGTCGAGGACGACCAGGCCGAGCCCGCGGTGGCGGCGCTGAGCGAGGGTGGCTTCGTCGTGGTCTGGCAATCGCGAGGGATCGACGGAAGCGCCGACGCGGTGATGTCTCGGCGCTACGCCGCGGACGGAACGCCCGAGGGCGGGGAGGTGAAGGTCAACCAATCCGTCGAGGGCGCGCAGCGGCTGGCGGAGGTGGCGGCGCTGCCCGACGACGGGTTCGTCGTGACCTTCGCGAACGGCGACCCGGCGCTGGCGCGGGATCCGTTCTTCTTCGGGCGGGCGAGCTTTCGCATCGACGGTTTCGACGAGGCGGAGCTGATCGAGGACTTCGAGCCCTGGGAGGTGACGCGCGCGCCGAGCATCGCGCCCCTGGCGGGCGGAGGCTTCGCTGCGGCGTTCGGCTACCGCGGCAATCCGAACGACGACAACATCCTGGAGGCGGGCGAACCCACTGGCCTTCTGGTGCGCGTGATCGGGCCGACGGGCGGCGCCTCCGGCGCGTTCGAGATCGACACGACCGGCGGAGCGATCGACCACCACGACGTGGCGGCGCTGCCGGACGGCGGCTTCGTGCTGGCCTATGCCCGCAACGGCGAGGCGCTGAACGAAGCGGACGTGTTCCTGCAGCGCTTCGACGA
>JBCCPD010000330.1:0-4541 GCA_039025075.1 Pseudomonadota bacterium
CTCTTTTCCCCCATATGACGGTGGCCGAGAACGTCGCCTTCGGCCTGCTGCGCCTGCGCAAGCCCAAGTCGGAGGTCGAGGCGCGGGTCAAGGGCGTGCTGGAGCTGGTGCGGCTCGACCAATTCGCCGCCCGCAAGCCATCCCAGCTCTCGGGCGGCCAGCAGCAGCGCGTCGCCCTGGCACGCGCGCTGGCGCCCTCGCCGCGCGTGCTGCTGCTGGACGAGCCGCTCTCCGCCCTCGATCTGAAGCTGCGCCAGGCCATGCGGGTCGAGCTCAAGCGCATCCAGCAGGAGACCGGGATCACCTTCGTCTTCGTGACCCATGACCAGGAGGAGGCGCTGACCATGTCCGACCGGATCGCGGTGATGTCCGCGGGCCGGGTCCAGCAGGTCGGCCAGGCGCAGGACATCTACGAGGCGCCGCGGAACATGTTCGTCGCCGACTTCATCGGCGAGACCAACCTGCTGGACGTGAAGGTGGAAGGGGCCGAGGACGGCCTTTCGATCTGCCGCCACGCCACGGGCGCGGCGTTCCGCGCCACGCCGTCGGGCGACAGCCGCGTCGGCTCCACCGGCCATGTCTCGATCCGGCCGGAGCGCATCGCGCTCGACGCGCCGGGGGGCGGCGGGCTCGACGGCGTGGTGGAACGGACGGTCTATCTGGGCACCGACACGCAGCATGTGGTGCGCCTGAGCGACGGGGCGGAGGTGACGACCCGCACCCAGAACGCACGAGACGCCGCGTCGGCCTACGGGCCCGGCGACCGGGTGGGCCTCGCCATAGATCCGGACGCGATCCGGCTGCTGGTGGACTGATGGCGGGGGCGCCCATGGCCGGGGGCGGCGGCGGACGCGCCTTCGCGGGGCTGCGCTGGCCGCTGCTGTCGCCGGCGCTGATCACCATCGGCATCTTCCTGGTGATCCCGGTCGGGCTGATGGCGGTCTACTCGTTCCTGACCAAGGACTTCCGCGGCGGCGTGATCTGGGAGTTCTCGCTGGCCTCCTACGACCAGTTCTTCCTCGACCGGGGCCTCTTCGGCGACGATCCGCCGACGCTGAACTGGGCGTATCTGCAGATCTTCTGGCGCTCCATCTGGCAGGCGGGCCTCGCCACGTTCTTCTGCCTGATCATCGGCTTTCCGACCGCGTTCTTCATCGCCACGCGGCCGGACAAGCACCGCGCCGTCTGGCTGTTCCTGATCACCATCCCCTATTGGGTGAACCTGCTGATCCGCACCGTCTCCATGCGCTTTCTGCTGCGCGACACGGGGCCGGTGAACGAGTTCCTGATGGCGGCGGGGCTGATCGGGGAGCCGATCCCGATGATCAACACCAACTTCGCCGTGCAGGTGGGCCTCTTCTACAGCTACCTGCCCTTCATGGTGCTGCCGATCTACGCGGCGGTGGAGCGCTACGATTTCAGCCTCTCCGAAGCCGCAGCGGATCTCTACGCTGACCGCTGGACCACGCTGCGCCTGGTGGTCCTGCCCGCCGTCGCGCCCGGCGTCGTGGCAGGCTGCATCTTGGTCTTCGTGCCCTCGCTGGGAGCCTTCCTGGCGCCGGACCTGCTGGGCGGGGCGAAGACCTTCATGATCGGCTCGCTGATCGAAGAGCAGTTCAAAGGCGCCGCCGGCAATTGGCCCTTCGGCGCCGCGGCGGCGATGGTGCTGCTGTCGATGGTGCTGATCGCCCTGATGCTCTACGCCCGCGCGGCGCGGGAGAAGGCCGATGGCTGACGTCGCCATCCCCGCGGCCGAAGCGCCGGCCGGCGCGCGCGCGGGGGCGCGGCGCAAGGCGCGTCTCGATCTTCGCCGCTATCCGTCCTTCGCCGCCATCGCCGCCTTCTGCCTGATCGTGCTCTACGCGCCCTTGCTGATCGTCGCGATCTATTCGTTCAACGAGACGGCCTCGATCACCCGCTGGGGCGGCTTTTCGCTGCGCTGGTACGTGGACGTCTTCACCGGCCCCGAGTCCGAGAAATTCAAGGACGCCGCCTGGAACTCCCTGATCATCGCCGTCGGCGCCGCCATCGTCTCCACCAGCATCGCCACCGCCGCCGCCATGGCCATGGTCCGCGGCGGGTCCTTCCGCCTGCGCGGCGGCGTCTTCGGCCTGCTGAACCTGCCGCTGATGGTGCCGGAGATCGTCACCGCCGTCGCCACCCTGATCTTCTTTTCGATGATCGGGTTCGAGCGCGGCGTGCTGACCATCCTCGTCGCGCATATCGTCTTCTGCATCCCCTTCGCGTACCTGCCCATCGCCGCGCGCCTGCAAGGCGTGCCGGCGGCGTTCGAGGAGGCGGCGATGGACCTCTACGCCTCCCGGTGGGAGGCGTTCCGCCTGGTGCTGCTGCCGCTGATGGCGCCGGGGGTGATGTCGGGCTTTCTTCTGGCCTTCATCATCTCCCTCGACGACTTCATCATCACCAACTTCGTCAAGGGCGCGGGGGTCGAGACCCTGCCGACCGCGATCTTCGGCGCCGTCAAGGCGGGCATCAAGCCGAACATCATGGCCATCTCGACCCTGCTGCTCGGCGTTTCCATCCTCTTCGTCGCCCTGTCCTGGCTGATCGGCCGGACCGGGCGGCGCGACTGACCTCCAAAGACAGGGAGACCATCCATGACCCGCTTCGCAACGCTCACCGCGGTCGCCGCGCTGATGGCCGGCGCCGGGGCCGCCCAGGCCGAGGGCGAGCTCAAGCTCTACCACTGGTTCGAGTACATCCCGCAGGATCTGCTCGACAAGTTCGAGGCCGAGACCGGCATCACCGTGGTGATGGACACCTACGATTCGAACGAGGCGCTGCTGGCCTCGCTGAAGGCCGGCGCCCTCGGCAGCTACGATCTGGCCGTGCCCGGCGACTACATGGTCGAGATCATGAAGAAGGAGGGCATGCTCGACACCATCGCCGAGGGCGAGCTGGCCAACAAAGGCAACATCCAGGCCCAGTGGCTGAACGTGCCCTTCGACGACGGGCGCGTGCACTCGATCCCCTACCAGTGGGGCTCGACCAGCTTCATGGTCAACCGAGAGGTCTTCGGCGGCGACATCGACGACACCGCGCTGCTGTTCGACCCGCCGAGCGAGCTCGCCGGCAAGATCAACGTGCTCGACACGTCGGGGGAGACGCTGACGCTCGCTTCTCTGCACCTGGGCATCCCCCAGTGCTCGACGGATCGAGAGCAGTTGAAGGCGCTGAACGACCTGGTGCAGGCCGCCAAGCCCAACTGGGCGTCCTTCAACTCCGACGGCGCCAAGGACGTTCTGGTGGCCGAGGACGTCGCCGTGGGCATGATCTGGAACGGCTTCGGCATGAAAGCCCGCGAAGAGGGCGCGCCGGTCGAATACGCCTATCCCAAGCAGGGCTACATCGTCTGGATGGACAACGTGGTGCTGCTGGAGGACGCCCCGAACCGGGAGAATGCGATCAAGTTCATGGACTTCCTGCTGGAGCCGGAGAACGCGGCCGCGGTCACCAACTTCGCGCGCTACGCGGCGGGCGTGGACGGCGTGGCCGAGTTCCTGGACCCCGCCCTGGCGGAGGCGAAGGAGCAGAACCCGCCTTCGAACGTCGAGGCGGTGTTCGTGCAGGCCTGCTCCGAAGAGGTGCAGGTGGTCTACGACCAGATCTGGACCCGCCTGAAGCAGTGAGCCCGCGGGGCCGCGCCGGGGTCTCGGCGCCGCCCCCCTCTCTCGCCGCGGTCGACGCGGGCCCGGCGCCCATGTCATGATTTCCGCGCTGCGAGAGGAGACGCGAATGCCCCCCGAGACGACGGACACGCTGGTGATCGGCGGCGGCCAAGCCGGCCTCGCCATGAGCGCGCATCTGGGCGCCGCGGGCGTCCCGCATATCGTGCTCGAACGCGGCCGCATCGCCGAGCGTTGGCGGTCGGGCCGCTGGGACAGCCTCGTCGCCAACGGGCCGGTCTGGCACGACCGCTTCCCGGACATGGCGTTCGACGGCCTCGACCCCGACGGCTTCGCGCCGAAGGAGGACGTGGCCGCCTACTTCGCCGCCTATGCCGACAAGATCGCCGCCCCGATCCGCTGCGGAGTGGAGGCGCGGGAGGCGCGCCGCCTCGACGGCCGACAGGGGTTTCGGGTAGAGACCTCGGACGGCCCGGTCGAAACGCGCCGCATGGTCGTCGCCACCGGCGCCTTTCAGACGCCGGTCATCCCGAACTTCGTCCCCGCAACCGCCGGCGTCGCGCAGATGCACTCCGCCGACTACCGCAACCCCGGCCAGCTGGCCGAGGGCGCGGTTCTCGTGGTCGGCGGCGGCTCCTCCGGCGCTCAGATCGCGGACGAACTGCTCCGCGCCGGCCGCCGCGTCTACCTCTCCGTCGGCCCGCACGACCGTCCGCCGCGCAGCTATCGCGGCCTCGACTACTGCTGGTGGCTGGGCGTGCTGGGGCTCTGGGACGCGCCCGCCCCTGCCCCGGACTCGCAGCATGTGACCATCGCCGTCAGCGGCGCCCATGGAGGCTTCACCGTCGATTTCCGCCGCTTCGCCGAACGCGGCATGACCCTGCTCGGCCGCGC
>JBCCPD010000331.1:0-4529 GCA_039025075.1 Pseudomonadota bacterium
AAGTCGATATCGCAATCCTTCGCGACCAGATCGAGCAACATCGACACCGCCCGCCGTTGGGAGCCTAGGCGAGGCGGCACGAACATTCCCGGGAATGCGAAAAGAACTCGTCGTCCGCCTCGCAGCGGCCGCCGGTACGGCGCGGTCTCGAGACTCTTTGAAATTTGGCAGATTTTGACGAGTTCGAGAGAAAAAAGAGTTCCGATCAATTCGGAGGAGAGCGCGGGAGGCTGCTCATCAGGGGCGTAAACAGCGACATGAAACTTGTCTGAGGCGTTCTGAAGCTTATCCAATGTCAGTTCATGAAAAGACTCTGGAGCATCGATCATTGGTTCATCGACTACCACATACGTCTTTTTGCCTGTCGATCGTGACAGCTGTCGGGCAAGCTCTTCAGTCCCATCAAAATCAGCCCGCTCTTCTTTTGGAATGATCAGAAGCCAGGCAACATCAAAAAGCTCGGAACTATCGACGGAGTCATCGAGAATTTCGAAAAAAATTGGCGCCGCTTCCATGAGTTCATCGCAATTTGCACAAGCCGACCCCGATAGCGGCTGCGTCTGTATCGGTGCATGGGCGATCGTCGAAGTCAATGTCGCCGATGACATGGTCGGCGGGCCTCCAGGCAGTTTTCCGTTCGCGCAAGAAACTCCGCCAAGGTGGCCGCACCGGCCGCTGCGTTCACGTCACGCTTCGTGTCGATTTCAGCATAGGCGTGACGGACCTATCGCTGGTCAGCAGGGTGGTTGGAAAACCCGTTGCGGGCTTCGCCAGCAACCGTGAAAGCGCGACGCTGCAATTCTTCCTCAAGTCTCTCGTGCCGAACGACTTGCTCGATCGGCAGGTTCGGCTCACGAACTGACGCTGCCATCGGTCCGTTCCGACCGAGCTATGTTGCGCGGCCTCGATGATCGGATAGGTTGTGGTTGGTCTCCTTCTGAAGATCCGACGAGCGTAGAAGACTGCGCCCGCTTCGTTGTCGCTCGTCTGCGCGATGGACGTGACGCAACGCCGTGGGCAGAACAGGACCGACCACGGATGACGGACAGCCTGTCGGCGCTCGAGCGCCTGCACGACGCCGAGGTGGAGATCGACGCTTTCCGACGCTGCCCGGTCGTCTTTCGGGATCGTCTGCAGGCGCTGCGCTACGCCTACGACCTATCCTCGCCCTCCATGGCGGCGCTCGAGTTCGGCGTGTTTCGCGGGGCGTCGATCCTTGCTCTCGCGGCCCACGCGCCCTCGCGACGGATCACCGGCTTCGATAGTTTCGAAGGGCTTCCGGAGCCATGGTCGCGTTCGGAGTCCAGCACCTATCCAGCCGGGCATTTTCGGGTTTCCGACCTGCCGCCGGCACCGCCGAACGTCGCCTACGTCAAGGGTTTCTTCAGCGACACGCTTGGGCCTTGGCTGGCCGCCAACCAGGACCCGGCGGGGTTCGTGCACATCGACTGCGATCTCGGCTCCTCGACGGCGCAGGTGCTAGAGGCGCTCACGCCCCGGTTCCGCGCCGATGCGGTGATCGTCTTCGACGAACTCTGCGACTGGCGCGACGGCGGCGTCTATCCGAACTGGCCGGACGGCGAATGGCGCGCGCTGAAGGACTGGCTGGCAGCGACTGGATGGCGGTTCCGAATCCTCTGCCGGGACGACGCCTACTCGGCGGCGATCCAGCTTGCGCCGCCGCCGGGCGAAGGCGAGGCCTCGGGTCCGGATTTCACTGCCGCGGCGCTCCCGGACTCCACGCATCTGCACCGGGCGAGGCTCCTCGAACGCTTCGGCGAGGGCGCCGCGGGCGCGGAGCTTGCCGGCGCCCTCGGCGCTCGCCGCCCGGGGCTGGCGGTCGTCTGGCAAGCGAGGCTCGAACTTCTCCGTCGCGTCGCCGGCCCCGCAGCGGCCCGAGCGGAGCTGGAGACCGCCGAGACCGCGGCGACCGGCCCGGGCGCGACCGGACTCACCGCTCCGCTCGCGCTCGCGTTCGCGCAGACGCTCGATGCGTGCGGCGAGACGGAAGCCGCCATCCGCCATGCCCGACGCGCCATCGAACTCGATGGCGCGAGCGCAGACGCCTTCGCGTGCCTCGCCACGCTTTTGTCGAAGAAGCGCGATTTCGAAGGCGCGCTCGCCGCCTGGGAGCGCTCTGCTTTGATCCGACCGTCCGTCGGCGCGACGCGGCGGCGCCAGGACCTCAAGCTGCAGGCGGCGATGCGCCCGGAATTCCGACAGGTCGCGTTCGCCGGACTGATCTTGCAGGAGATCGTCGACCGCTTCGACTTCTCCACCGTTATCGACATCGGCAGCGGCTCCGGCGATCAGGCGCGTCTTCTCAGATCGCTCGGCAAGCAGGTTCTCGAGGTGGACTACGGCGACAGCGTGTACTTCGAGAAAAACCGGAACCCGGACGAGGTCTTGATCGGGGATTTCGTGACGATGGACCTCGCCGGCCGGAGCTTCGACTGCGCGATCGCTTCTCATGTGTTGGAGCACCAGCCGAACGTCCAGGCCTTCCTGGCCAAGCTGGCCTCGGTCGTGCGCGAGAGCGGCGTCATCGCGATCACCGTACCGCCCGCGAAAAGCGCGATCGTCGGCGGCCACCTTACCCTCTGGAACGCCGGCCTCCTCCTTTACAACATGGTTGTCGCCGGCATCGATTGCCGCGAAGCGATCGTGCGCCGCTATGGCTACAATATCTCTGTCGCGGTCCGTCACCGGCCCGTCGGGCCGCTCGCCCTCGCCTACGACTCAGGCGACATCGATCGCATCTCCGCTTTTCTCCCTCCGGGGCTTTCCGAGGGTTTCGACGGAGACATCGTCGAGCTCAATCCACCGCAGCGGGACCCGGAGTCGACTTTGTCGGGTCGCCAGCCTACACGAAATCACAAGATCTTGGACGAAAGGCAACGCAACATGGAGCCAGCGCCAGCCGCGAACACGCTGAGGGAAGGCGCCGAGACCTGCCGCGCGCTGAGCCTCTACGAGCTCGCCGGCGCGGTGAAAGGCTTCATGAATGCCGACGACGCCCTGCACTTCGACCTCGCTCTGGGAATGCAGCGGGCGCTCGGGGTCGCCGGCGACATCATGGAGATCGGCAGCTGGTTCGGGAAATCCGCCGGCTTCCTTGCGAACTACGTCGAGCCGGGCGAGCAGCTGCTGATCTGCGACGCATTCCAGTCCGCGACGGTGGACAAGTATGACTCGCAGCCCTCCGTCGCCGATCTCGAGACCAGCATCCGAACCATCGCTCCCGACTTCGACTTCGATCGGCTGGTCGTCCATTCGTGCCTCTCGAACGCGCTCGAGCTTCCGCCGGAAACGCGGCTTCGTTTCGCACATGTCGACGGCGGGCATAGCGAGCAAGAGGCGCTCCATGACCTCAGGCTTGTCGCGGAGTTCATGGTCGAAGGCGGCGTCATCGTCGTGGACGATTTCCGGCACAAGAACTGGCCCGAAGTCGTGCGCGCGGTGGAGATCTTCCTCGAGACCGATCCGCGCTTCGATCTCGCCGCCGGATTGAACCGATGGATCGCGCTCGGTCAGAAAGCCTATCTCGTTCGGAGGCCAGAGCGGCGCGACAAGCGCGTGTCGGGCTAGAGCGTTCCGCATTCTGACGTCATGGCCGCGGGCAGCCGCTTGGGGCTCCGGGCATGTTTGCTTCCAGAGCTTTTGCGGGCGTCCAGCCCGCAGCGCTGGAAAACACTGTTCGACAGTCTCCACCATTTGACCTTGCCCCCTTTTCGCCCTCGCTCATAGGTTAGCGATGTTCTCTGTCTGATCCCTTTCGGATCGGGTTGCGAACTCCCTCGGCGTCATGCCGCCGAAGCTGGTGTGGGGGCGGGCGTGATCGTAGTCCACCCGCCAGGCTTGGAGGATCCGCCGCGCGCCGGCGAGACCGCGGAAGAAGTGCTCGTTCAGGGACTCGTCGCGGAGCCGGCCGTTGAAGCTCTCGACGAAGGCGTTCTGCGTCGGCTTGCCTGGGGCGATGAAGTGCCATTCGACGCCGGATTTCGAGGCCCAAGTCAGCATCACGTTCGAGGTGAACTCCGTTCAGTTGTCGCTGACGATCATGCAGGGCTTCCCGCGCAGCTCGACCACGCGGTCCAGCTCGCGCGCGACGCGCCGCCCCGAGATCGAGGTGTCGACGACGAGCGCGAGGCATTCCCGGCTGAAGTCGTCGACAAGCGCCCAGACGCGGAAGCGCCGGCCATCGGTCAGCACGTCATGCAGGAAGTCGGTCGACCGCCTCTGGTTCGGGCCCTGGGGGATGGCCATAGGCTCCCGCGTCCCCCGCGCCCGCTTCCTGCCGCCGCGTCGGCGCACGGTCAGCCGTTCTTCGCGGTAGAGACGGAACAGCTTCTTGTCGTCTAATCGTGCAAGCCGGTTCCTCGTGAGGTCCTTGATCGATCTCGCCAACGGATCGTTGTCGTCTTCGCGGTCGGGCCGCCGGCCTGCCGCACGAGCGGCGCTCGATCAACCGGCGTCTCGATGTGATTCCCGCGATGCTCTCCGCAAGAAAGCGGAGGATCGCAAAGCGT
>JBCCPD010000332.1:0-4516 GCA_039025075.1 Pseudomonadota bacterium
CTGGGCGCCGGCTGAGGGCGGCGCCCGGCCGCGCCGCCGCGCGGCGGGGCCGAGGCGATGTCAGGCGGGGGCTTCGGCCGGCTCTCCGTCGACGCGGACCTCTCCGGCGACGTTGTCGAGGACCACGTGGCAGTCGTAGAGGGTCAGCGTCGGGCGGGCGCCGAAGCGGCTTTCCATCCAGGCGGGCCATTCGTCGTTGAACCAGGCCTCGGCGTTCTCGCGGCTGTCGAACATGTAGACGCCGCCGCCGCCGTCCTCTCCGTTCAGGTAGTGTTTCGAGAGCAGGCCCTTGACCGACCTGTAGATCGGAGCGGAGCCGAGCGCGGCCTCGACCGCGGCGTCGCGGGGCGGCTTGGCGCTGCGGGGGATCTGGACGAGGGCGATGATCATGGCGGCGTCTCCCTGATGCTGCGGGCCGTCGGAGGCGGCCCTTCCGCGCGGATCAGCAGAGCGCGGCGGGGCCGGGGGATCAAGCCGTTTGCGCGGGCCGCCCGGCCGTTGCGCCATCGGGGCCGGGGCCGGGGCCGGGGCCGGGGCGGGAGGCGCGGCGGCTTGCGAAGGCTCGAGCCGTCGCGGGGGCGAGACGGTCAGCGCGTCACGCCGCGGAACAGGGTGCGGGCCTTGAGGGCCCGGTTCTCGGCCCAGACGGCGTGTTCGGATTTTTCGTGGCGGAGGAGGCGCAGCTCGTCCGGGCGGCCTTTGCCGGTCTCCTCGACGCGCCAGGCCTCGATGGAGGCGACGTCGGTCGCGTCGCCCAGCATCAGGCCTCCGGGGCCGATGAGGCGGAGCCAGGTTCCGGCGAGGCAGAGGGCGATGGCCTTGGCGCCGTCGGCGCGGAGAACGGGGGCGGCGTGGTCGAGGGCGCCGTCGTCGTCGAAGTCTCCGCCGAGCCAGCGCGGGGTCAGGCGCGGGTCCGGGCGCCAGGCGGCGGGCAGGCCGCAGCCGTAGAGGATTTCGCGCTCTTCGTCGGTGAAGGCGCCGTCGAGGGCCTCTTCCGTCGCGGCCTCTTCGGCGGTTTCGGGCCAGGTGAGGCAGGCTTCGAAACGGAGCCAGACGGCGCGGGCCTTTTCGGCCGGGGCGGCGCCGGCGAAGGCGTCGAGGCCGAGGGCGTGGAGGTAGAGCCAGCCGCGGCCGGAGCCGGGTTGGGGGGCGGCGCCGGGGGCGGGCTTGGGTCCGGCGGCGGTTCCTCGGAGGGCGGGTTCGAACTCGAAGAGGCGGAGGCGCTGAGGGGCGTTGACGGAGCCGTCGTTGGGGCCTTGGTTGGCGGAGTCTCGAAAATGCCAGCCGAAGAGGTCGCGCGGGTTTGGGCCGAAGCGGGGCGGGGTCATGGCGGAGAGGTCAAGGCCGGCCTCGTCGCGGATGCGGAGCCGCCAGCCGGCGTCGGCGGGTTCGAGGCGGAAGCCGAAGCCGGGCGCGAGGGGGGCGGAGAAGCCTTTACCGGCGGAGAGGTCGCCTTGGATGCGGGCGAGGGAGCGGCCCTCGGCGGGCGGGCCGCAGGGGGGCGGGGTCTCGGCGCCGGCGACGTCGATGCCGAGCGAGGCCGCGAACAGAAAAAAGATCAGTCGCACGAGGGGGCGCTGTTCATCATCGATGAGGCCTGGGGGAGCAGCCTTTCCAGCGTGGCGAGGCGCGGGGCGGCGGCGCGGCAGGCGGGGTCCATGAGGGCGGCGCCTTCGGGGCCTCCGTCGATCCACCAGGTCAGGCGGACGAGGTCGCCGGCGGGCGGGGCGTCGCGGCAGGCGTCGGGGGCGGGGCCTTGGGGGAGACCCTCGGTCAGGCGGCGCTGGACCTCGGCGCGCAGGCGGCCGCGGCAGGCGCCGCCGTCCGGCATGGCGGTGGTCCAGGTGCGGGCGTTGGCGTCGACCTCCACGCGGGGGGCGAGGTAGGGGTCGGCGGCGGGGTCTCGTTCGAGCGCGGCGATGAAGACGGGGAGGCCGGCATAGGCTTCTTCGGGGTCTCGGGTCTCCTGGTCGATCTGCCAGAGGCCTCGGGCGGCGAGGGCCAGAAGGACCACGGCCGGGGCGCCGAGAGCCCAGGCGGCGGCCTTGGCGGGGCGGGCGCTCAGTTTCCAGCCGGCGAGGGCGCCGACGATCAGGCCCGCGCCGCCGCCGATCATGGCGCCGAGCATGACCTTGGCCCCGCCGACGAGGCCGTCGGCGCCTTGGGCGGCGAGGGCGCCTACGATGCCGCCGGCGGCGACGCCAACGACGCCGGCGGCGGCGATCAGCAGCAGGCGGAGGCGGAGGGAAGCGCGGTCGGAGCTCATGAACGGGAGCGTAACCCGAAAGCCGCGCCGCGGCCAAACGCGCCGAAAAAAGGGGCCGTCCCGGCGCGGGGCGGCCCCTGTGGTTTCAGCCCGAACGGGCGCGCCGCCTCACTGGGGCAGCTCGCCCTCGATCCCCTCCACATAAAAATTCATGCCCAGGAGGGTGCCGTCGTCGGCGGTTTCGCCCTCGGCCAGCCAGGGGGCGCCGTCCTGCTTGTTGATCGGGCCGGTGAAGGGGTGCAGGCGGCCTCCGGCGATTTGGATGGCGGCCTGCATGGCCTGGTCGCGCACCTCGTAGGGCACCGCGTCGGCGAAGCCGCCGATCTTGGTCAGGCCCGGGGCGATGCCGTCCCACGTGTCGGTGCTCTCCCAGGTTCCGTCCTTGAGGGCCTGGACGCGGGATACGTAGTAGGGGCCCCAGTCGTCGATGATCGAGCCGAGGCGCGAGTTCGGCCCGAATTCGCGCATGTCGGAGGCCTGGCCGAAGGCGTAGATGCCTTTTTCCTCGGCGAGGGTCACCGCAGCGGGGCTGTCGGTGTGCTGCATGAGGACGTCGGCGCCCTGCTCGACCAGGGCGTTGGCGGCGTCGGCCTCCTTGGCCGGGTCGAACCAGGTGTTCACCCAGACGATCTTGAACTCGACCTCGGGGTTCACCGACTTCGCGGCGAGGTAGGCGGCGTTGATGCCGCGGACGACCTCGGGGATCGGGTAGGAGGCGATGTAGCCGATCACGTTGCTCTCGGTCATGTGGCCGGCGATGAGGCCGATGACGTGGCGGCCCTCGTAGAAGCGGCCCGAGTAGGTGGAGACGTTGTCGGCGCGCTTGTAGCCGGTGGCGTGCTCGAATTTTACATCTGGGAATTCGGCGGCGACCTTGAGGGTCGGGTTCATGTAGCCGAAGCTGGTGGTGAAGATCAGGTCGTGGCCGGACTGGGCCATGCGGCGCAGGGCGGCCTCGGCGTCGCCCTCGGCCACGCTTTCGAGGAAGGAGGTTTCGACGGCGTCGCCGAAGGCCTCTTCGACGGCGAGGCGGCCCTGGTCGTGCTCATAGGACCAGCCGTAGTCGCCGACCGGGCCGACATATATGAAGCCGACCTTGACCGGGTCGTCCTGGGCGAGGGCGGGCAGAGCGGCCGCGCCGGCCGCGATCAGCCCGAAGAGGGCCGTGGCGAATCTGTTCATGGGCGGATGTCTCCTGTTGGGTCGCGAATCTGTTGGTTTCGGCGCGTCCGGCGCGCGCCGAACCGGCAAGGTTTCTTAACGGGCGCCGACGTCGGCGTCACGAGGGGAAAGGCGCCTAAGAAAGCGGCGCCTCACGCGGACGCGAAGAAGGGCTTGCCGAGGCTGCCCGGCGCGCCGGACCGGGCGCCGCGGGCGGAGATCAGGACCAGCACCAGGATCGTGGCGAGGTAGGGGGTCATGCTGAGATACTGGCTCTCGATGGCGATGCCGAGGGCCTGCAGGTTCAGCTGCGCGATGGTGACGCCGCCGAAGAGGTAAGCGCCGATGAGGACGCGGCCCGGCTTCCAGCTGGCGAAGACGACGATGGCCAGCGCGATCCAGCCGCGGCCCGCCGTCATGCCCTCGGCCCAGAGGGGGGCGGCGACGAGGCTGAGATAGGCGCCGCCGAGCCCCGCGCAGGCGCCGCCGAAGAGGATGGCGAGGGTGCGCACGCGGGCGACGCCGCAGCCGATGGCGTGGGCGGCGTCGTGATTCTCGCCGACCGCGCGCAGGGTGAGGCCGGCGCGGGTGCGGGTCAGGAACCAGCCGATGGCGACGGCGAGGGCGAGGCTGAGGTAGATGAGGGGGTCGTGGCCGAAGATCAGTCGGCCGATGACGGGCAGGTCCGTTAGGCCGGGGAGGTCGAGGCGGGGGAAGCTCGGCACTTTTTGGCCGGCATAGGGCTGGCCGAGCATGGCCGAGAGGCCGAGGCCGAAGAGGGTCAGGGCGAGGCCGGTGGCGACCTGGTTGCTCATCAGCCCTTGGGTGAAGAGGGCGAAGATCGAGGCGAGCGCCGCGCCGGCGGCCATGGCGGCGAGGACGCCGAAGGTCAGCGAGCCGCCTTCGTTGGCCGCGGCGAAGCCCGCGATGGCGCCGATGATCATCATGCCCTCGACGCCCAGGTTCAGGACGCCGGCCTTTTCGACGACGAGCTCGCCCAGGGCGGCGAAGACCAGGGGGGTCGCGGCGACCATCAGGGCGGCGGCGATGGCGACGGGGTTGAGGACGGAAAAATCCATCAGACCCCTC
>JBCCPD010000333.1:0-4511 GCA_039025075.1 Pseudomonadota bacterium
CAGCAGCCGGGCGGCGCCGGCGGCGTCCGTCCCGTCGGCGGCGATCCGCTCCAGCCCGATGCGCACCCAATCGCGCACCGGCGTCGGCCCCGTCTCCTCCGTGCCCGTGACCGTCAGCGCGGCCGTGGCGACGTTGCCGGCGAGGTCGGTCGCGGTCAGCTGGAACACGTTCTCCCCCTGCGGATTGGCCACGCCCGAGAGGGAGAAGCGGCCGTCGAGAGCGGCGATGGATCGGGGGCCCGCCGCCTCCAGCCGCGCGCCGGACTCCGCTTCGCCGACGAGCAGGACCGACTCGAAGCCCGTGCGCCGGTTGCCTACGGCCTCGGTGTCGGAGGAGAGGGAAAGATCGAAGCGCTCGATCCGCGCCGCCGCGCGGTCGAGGGCGAAGGCGAAGGCGACGGTCCGCTGCAGCGCCTCTCCGCCGGGCGAGATCAACGTGAACGCCTCCTGATGCGCGCCGTCCGCTAGACCGTCCGGGGGGAAGACCGCCCTGCCGGTTGCGTCGAGCGCGCCGGTCAGCTCGACCTCAGCGCCGCCGTTCACCGAGACGAAGAGCGCGTCGATCGCCCCGACCACGCGCGCCGACAAGGCCGGATCGCGCGTGACGCCGTCATCGGCGGACCGGCCGGTGTCGCCGCGCAGCCCGGCGATGAGATCGGAGGTCTCGGTCACGACCTCCACCTCCACGGCGCGCGGCTCGACCCGTCGGAAGACCGGGCCTCGATGACGACCGAGATCAAAGGCTCGTCCGCCGCGTCGAAGACCGCGCCCTCGGCCACCGTCAGCACGCCCTCGGCATCGATGGCGAAGCGCGGGTCCAGGACCGCGTAGCTCACCTGGTCGCCCGGATCGGGATCGACCGCCTGGATGCGCACGCCGGTCCTTTCGCCGGGCGCGACCGTCTGCCGCAGGCGGTTGAGGGCCGGATCGACGTCCTGCGGCGCGCCTACCGGGAAGAAGACCTTGAGATCCCTGGGCGGATCGCCCTGATAGGCCGCCCGCTCCACCCCGAAGACCCGGATCTCATCGCCCGTGGAGAGGCGCGTGACGACGAAGCCGGCCCGGCCGTCCTCGGCGAAGGAGACGAGCTCGAAACCGCTCTGTTCTCCCTCCAGCAGCAGCAGGTCCTCGCCGCGGCCGCCGAACACCCGGCCTGGCCCGTCGCCGGGGTTCAGTCGGTCGTTCCCGGCCCCGCCGAAGAGCGCGTCATCGCCCGGCCCGCCCAGCAGCAGATCGTCTGCGCCGCCGCCGGCGCGCAGCCGATCGGACCCTGCGCCGCCCGCCAGCCGGTCGACGCCGCCGCCGCCGAGAAGCTGATCGTCGCCGGCCTCGCCCCGGAGATCGTCGCGCCCGCCGGCGCCGCGCATTCGGTCGTCTCCATCGCCGCCGCGCAGGTCGTCCCGGCCGGCGCCGCCCCAGATCCGGTCGTCGCCGCCCTCTCCGGGCACCTTGTCGGCTCCGGCTCCGGCCTTGACCTGATCGTTTCCGCCCTTGGCGCGCACCACGTCCTCGCCCGCGCCGGCGGCGAAGTCTTCGCGACGATCGGCGCCCGTGATCCGGTCGTGGGGGGAGGTTTTGCGGGCGGAGGCCTCGACGCTCCGGGCCGCGGCGAGGTCGACGCGCGGCGACCAGAGAGTCAGGGCCTCGAAGGGCGGAAGGGCCGCCGCCTCCGGCTCCGGCGCCTGGCCGGCGCCTTCGGTCAGGGCGATGCGGAGCTCGGCGACGCGGCGCAGCAGGGCCGCCGTCAGGTGACGCGCCATTCGGATCTCCCCTGCAAGCGGGCCGATGCGGCGCCCGGCTCGGAGTCGCGTCGACGCTCTGCCGAGCGCTCAGCGCGCCGGATCGACGCGCCATGGCCAGCCGCGACGGAGGCTCTAAGAGCGGGCCTTGGCGCGGCTTTTCGTCAAACTGCTGAAACCAGGTGTATTCTCGGTAAACGGATCGTGGATGTCTCGGTCGCCTGCTTCCACCCGGACCGGCCTCGCGGTTCTCCGCTCTTGAGGCACGTGGCGCGCGGCGCGGGCCGAGGCGCCGCTGATCTGCGTGCCGGATGCGCTATGTCTATGGCTTCAAGTCAGGCTGCAGCGCGGAGGAGCCTCCATGGACGGCGTCTGGACGAAGGTGACGACCCAGCTGACGGGCGCGCGCCTTGTGCTGTCGGACTGCGTCGCGCCGGGGTCGGTGCGGCTGGAGGGCGGCGCGATCGCCGAGGTGGTCGAGGGGGCGGCCCCAGGCTCCGGCGCGGCGGAGGATCTGGACGGCGACTATCTGATCCCCGGCATCGTCGACATCCATACCGACCACGTCGAAAAGCACCTGGTTCCCCGCGCCCATGCGCCTTGGGACCCGCTGACCGCGGTGATGGCCCATGACGCTCAGATCATCGCGTCGGGGACGACGACGGTGTTCGACAGCCTCTCGGTCGGCGCCTCCCTGAAAAATCCTGAACGGCGAGAGATGCTTGGGCCCTTGCTGGACGCGTTGGAGCGGGCCTCGGCCGAGGGGCTGCTGCGGGCCGAGCATCGGGTGCATCTGCGCTGCGAGATCTCCGATCCCGAGACGCCGGACCTGGTCGACGCCTCGGTCGGCCGGCCGCTGACACGGCTGATGTCGGTGATGGACCATGCGCCGGGGGATCGGCAGAGCCCGGATCTGCAGCGTTGGATCTCCCGCTCCGCCGCGGCGTTGGATCTGTCGGTGGAGGAGGCGACGGCGCGGGCGGACGAGCTGATCGCGCGGGCGCGAGAGGTCGGCCCGGCGGTGCGCGCCCATTGCGCGGCGGCGGCCGCGGCGCACGGGCTGACGCTGATGAGCCATGACGACGCGACGACGGAGCATGTGGCCCTGGCGGCGGCGGAGGGCGGCGGGATCAGCGAGTTTCCAACCACTTGCGTGGCGGCGCGGGCGGCGAAGGCGGCGGGCCTGCTGGTGGCGGCGGGGGCGCCGAACTACCTGCGCGGCGGCTCGCAGAGCGGGAACGTGGCGGTGCGGGAGTTGCTGCAGAAAGGCTTGGTGGACCTTCTGGCCTCCGACTACGTGCCGCGCAGCCCGCTCGACGCGGCTTTTGGGATCGCGGAGGATGACGGACTGGGGATCGGCCTGCCGGAGGCGGTGGCGATGGCGACGCGGGCCCCGGCTTTGGCGGCGGGGATGGCGGATCGGGGCGTGATCGAGGCCGGGATGCGGGCGGACCTGGTGCGGGTGCGCCGGCTCGACGGACGCAGCTGGATCCGGGCGGTCTGGCGCGACGGACGGCGGGTCGTCTGAGGGGCGCGAGGGGCTGTGCAAGCTTGCACATGCTTCAAGTTATTGATTTCATGCGTTCATCAGATGAACAATGATCTGCGCGCCTCAGAGCGCGCGCCAGATCAGGGCGAGGGCGGAGAGGCCGAGCACGGCGAGGACGGCGTTGCGGAAGGCGGCCTCGGGGAGGCGCCGGCGCAGGGCCTCGCCGGAGCGGACGCCGACGAGGGCGACGACCACGCCGCTGAGCGAGATCGCCGCGGAGGTCGGCGTCAGCAGACCCAGCCAGGCGAGACCTGAGGCCATGACCAGGCTGGAGAGGGTGAAGCTGAGATTGAGCGTCGCGATGAAGAGCGGGCGCGGCAGATCGAGGCTCATCAGATAGGGCGTGACGGGCAGGACTTGGGAGCCGGTCAAGCCGTTGATCACGCCTGTGAAAAGGCCGACGGGGGCGGAGAGCGGACGCTCCAGCCGCGGCGGCGCGCGCCAATGAGGACGGGCCAGGGAGAAGGCGATCCAGGCCAGCAGGGCGTGGCCCAGGGCGGCGCCGGCGGAGGCGCCGTCGATGCGCCCCAGCAGCGCCAGGCCGAGCGCCACGCCGACCGGCGCGGCGATCAGCAGCGGCGCGAAGCGGCGAAAGGCCGGTCCCAGGGGCCCGACGCCGGCCAGAACGGCGAGGTTGGAGGCGATGCTGGGGGCCAGAACCAGGGGCAAAGCCGGCTTCAGACCGATGGCCAGCGCCAGCAAAGGCAGCGCGGTGGTGGAATAGCCGAGGCCCGTGGCGCCCTTCACGAAGCCCGCGAAGAGGAGCGAGAAGGCGATCCAAAGCAGCTCCGGCAGGCTGAAGGGGAGGTCCATGAGGCCTCCCTGCCCCGCCGGAAACCGGCTGGCAAGGCGCGGAACAGGGTCTTGGGGCGGGTGTTTTGGAGATCGAAAGGCCGGTGAAAGAGGGGTGCGGGGCCCGTTTTCGGGGTTCGCGATGCGTTTTTCCGCGGACGGGCGTTGGAGAAATGCGGGCCCGAGGCCGCTTCGGCGCTCGAAAACAGGTGCGAAACCGCTGCGAAACCGGCCTCTTTTCGCTTCGACACGGCTTGAAACGAGGCATGCGACGGCATTTCGAGGGGCGTTTCCGCACGCTTTCCAGCTCGAAAACCGACGCGAAACCGGCCTTTCCAGCGCGGAAAAGCCGCGAAAAGCGACGCGCCGCCGCGCTGAAGCCGGGATCTCGGCGACGATTTTCGGTGCGAGCGCCGCCCCCCGACGCGCCG
>JBCCPD010000334.1:0-4497 GCA_039025075.1 Pseudomonadota bacterium
AATCAGCGCGACGTAGCCGGAATTCTCGCCATGATCCGCCATCTGGCCGCGACGGTCGGCCGCCCCGAGGCGGGAGAGCGGCTGGCGTCGAGCCACGAGCGTCGGCTGGCCGCGATCGCCGCCGAGATCGCTTCCGGGGCCGCGCAGGGCGCTCGTCCGACGGTCTATTTCGAGGAGTGGGACGACCCTATGATCTCCGGCATCCGCTGGGTGTCCGAGCTGGTGGAGATCGCCGGCGGACGAGACGCGTTCCCCGAACGTGCGGCGCAACCGGCCGCCCGCGACCGGATCGTGACTTCGGAGGAAGTGATCGCCGCGGCGCCGGACCTGATCCTCGCCTCCTGGTGCGGCAAGAAGGTGCGGCCCGAGCGCATCGCCGGCCGGCCTGGCTGGGACGCGATCCCCGCGGTGCGCGCCGGGCGCATCGTGGAGATCAAGTCGCCGCTGATCCTGCAGCCCGGGCCCGCGGCCCTGACCGACGGGCTCGACGCCATTCGCGCGGCGCTCGCCGCGATCCGAACGGAGGTTTCCGCATGACCCTCGCCAGTCCCTGCGTCGGCACTTGCCGGCTCGACGACGCCACGGGCCTTTGCCTCGGCTGCGCCCGCACCGGCGTGGAGATCGCCGAGTGGAAGGACATGTCGGCGGCGTCCCGCGGCGCCGTGTGGGAGGTTCTGCCGGAGCGGTTCGAGAGGCTCGGCATCTCCGGCCGGCGCGTGGGCTGGACCACGGAGGAGCTGCGCGATTTCGTGCGCGCGACGCTGGAGGACGGCGGCGGGACCTGGACCATGGGGGTGATCGGCGGCGTCGCCGAGTTCACCGCCCTTCCCGGAGAGGCGCCGCAGGTCGAGCGCGACGGCGATGATCTGATCGCCCGGGTGGGCGCCGCGCGCCTGCGCATGCGCATCGACGACGACGTGCGCGCCCTGACCTTCGAGCCGGCGGGCACGCCGCTGGAGGCGTCCCGCATCGTTCTGGCGGTGAAGCGCAGCCGTCCGGCGCCGCCGGTCGCGCAGGCCGTGGCGGCGCTGGGCCCCGATGCAGACGCGCTCGATCCGTCGGACCGCGGCGCGCGGCTCTACGATCTGGGGCTGGGGCGCAAGGACGCCCGGTTCTGCTTGCGGGTCGAGGCCGGAGCGGCGGAGACGGCGCTGAGGGCGGCCGAGGGCAGGGCCTTCGGCCCGGCGCTGTCGCGAATCGGGGCCGCGGTGCTGGCGGAGAGCCCGCCGCGCGTGGTCGAGACGGCTCTGGGGCGCATCGAGGTTCTGGCGCACATCCCTCCGCCGGGCGGCCAGTCTCCGCTGGGGGCGCACACCCATCTGATGCCCGATCACCTCGCCACCGGCAGGACGCTGCCGGCGGGGATGGACCTGCCGCGGGCGTATCGGCCCGGAGCGATGTTCTATCCGCCGAGGGTCTGAGCGGGTCCGTGCCGGCCCGGAGGCTCGGCGCTGCGCCACGGACTGAGCGAGCGAACAGCCGCCGGAGGGAGACGTGACCCTCGCAGAGCCGCCCTGAGCCGAGCATTCGCCAAAGGCGACGCGGCGTTGAAGCGCGAAGTCGATGGCGTTTCACCAGCGCGAGCCCTGCCGCCTGCGGCGGCGTGCGTGGTCGGCTCGGATCAGGCGCGGAGGCCGGGGCGAAATCCAACTGCTTTTATCGGAATTGACGAATCCGACTAAATGAGTCTGATTAGTGCCGGCCACGTCGCCCGGCTGAGTCAGCGGGGCGGCCCGGTTCCTGGACGGAAGGGAGTTCGCCCCATGAACCATGATCATCGACCTCGCTCCTCTCGCGGCGCGAGCGCTTCTGCGCCCCTCGCGCATGAGCCGCGCCGGAAAGACGAGCTGCTCGCGTGTCTGTCGGACCTGCATGCGCCCGTGGACGTCGCCGTCGAAACCTGGCTGGACCTGTTGGAGGATCGGCGATGAAGCTCGCGTTCGCTTCGCACGCCGCGGCGCAGCCCGCCGCGTCTCAGCCCCCCGTCCATGACGCGCGGGAGCTGACCGATGCCAGCGGCCTGGCGCGCATCGCGCTCGACGGGCAGATCTACACCCTGCGCATCACCCGCCAAGGCAAGCTGATCCTGACGAAATGAGCCTGATGCAGGACATCCGCGGCGACCGCGGGGACGCGGCCGTGGGCTGGCTGAAGGATCTTCCGCCGGTGGAGCTCGCCTCGGTCCTCTTCCTGCGCGCGCGCTGCGACGGCGGCGTGGGGCGGGCCGCGGTGCGGGCCGAGGCGCAGGCGATTCTGGGCGTGGCCGAGGGACGCCGGTGGTGCCGGGGGCTCGACGAGCTGCTGACGCTCGTCGCCGAAAGCGGCCGCCGTCCGTTCCGCCGCCATCCGGCGGGTCGCTCGCGCGTGGGCGCGGACGAGGCGCTTTTCGGGCTCCTCGTCTCCACCGCCGCGGAAATGGAGCGGGAGGAGGCGATGCGCCTCGCCGTTCTCATCGCTCGGGCCGACGTCGCCTTGCCGCTGGTGGAGCTCGCCCAAGCCGTCGGGCTCGGCATCAAGCGCATGGGCCTTCGCTCCGGCGCCGCGTCGGCGTCGACGGGGTTCGCCGACGCGTCGCCGGCCGGATCCGGCGGCCTGCTGCGCGACGCGCCCGCGCCCTCCTCGGCGCGGGCTGCCACGACGTCTCGAACCCTCCACTGAAGGACATGACCATGCGCAAGTTCCTGCAACTCACGGCCGCGACGGCGCTCGCCCTCGGCCCAGGCGCGGGCTACGCCGCCGACAAGGCGGCGGTTCTCGGCAACTACGCAAACATCGCTCAGGCGGGCTATGAGGACAGTCTGGCCTCGGCCGAGCGTCTTCGGTCGGCCGTACAGGCGCTGATCTCCGCGCCGTCGGCCGAGGCGCTGCAGGCCGCCCGCGCCGCCTGGCTCGCCGCGCGCGTGCCCTATCAGCAGACCGAGGCGTTCCGTTTCGGCAATGCCATCGTCGACGATTGGGAGGGCAAGGTGAACGCCTGGCCCCTCGACGAAGGCCTCATCGACTACGTCGACCCGACCTATGGCGGCGCCACCGACGAGAACGCCTACGCCGTCCTGAACGTCGTCGCCAACCCGTCCTTCACCTTGGGCGGCCAGACAATCGACGCCGCCGAGATCACAGCCGAGCTTCTGGGCGAGACGCTTCACGAAGCGGACGCCATCGAGGCCAATGTCGCCACGGGCTACCATGCCATCGAGTTCCTGCTGTGGGGTCAGGACTTGAACGGTCACGGCCCTGGCGCCGGGGCCCGCCCGTGGACCGATTACGCGCTGGGCGCGGCGTGCACGGGCGGGTCCTGCGATCGCCGCGGAGAGTATCTCTCCGCGGCGACCGATCTTCTGATCTCCGATCTCGAATGGATCGCCGATCAGTGGGCGGAGGGCGGCGAGGCCCGTCAGGTTCTGCTGGACGATCCGGATGCCGGGATCGTCGCCATGCTGACCGGCATGGGCAGCCTGTCCTATGGCGAGCAGGCGGGGGAGCGGATGCGCCTGGGCCTGATGCTGAACGATCCGGAGGAGGAGCATGACTGCTTCTCCGACAACACCCATAACAGCCACTACTATGACGGGCTGGGGATCCAGAACGTCTATCTGGGGCAGTACGTGCGCATCGACGGGACGCTCGTCTCCGGCCCGTCGCTGGCGGATCTGACCGCCGGGTCGAGCGCGGATCTGGACGCGGAGATGCGGACCAAGTTGGCGACGACGATGCAGATGCTGGGCCGCATCAAGTCCGCCGCCGAGGCCGGCTTCGCCTACGATCAGATGCTGGAGCGCGGCAACGCGGCCGGAGAGCGTCTGATCATGGACGCCGTCAACGCGCTGGTGGACCAGACCCGATCCATCGAGCGGGTGGTCGCGGCGTTGGGCATCGATCAAATCGCGTTCGAGGGCTCCGACAGCCTCGACAATCCGGACGCCGTCTTCCAGTAAGGCGGCTCACAGCCGACCGAGATGAAGGCGCGGCCCGGCGGGCCGCGCCTTTGCGATTCAGCCAGGATGACCATGACGAAGGTTCCCAGCCCCTGCATCGACGTGTGCAAGTACAAGCGCCAGGGCCACTGCATCGCCTGCTCGATGACCAAAGCTCAGAAATCGATGTTCAAGTCCCTGCGCAAGGACAAGCACCGCGCGGAGTTCGTGGCGATGCTGATCGCCCAGCAGAAGGCGTTGGGGAAGTTCCTGGCCTGGGGCGGCGCCTATGCCCGGAAATGCCGGAAGAAAGGCGTCGAACCCCCGGTCATCTGATCCGGCTCGGCCGGCCCGTCAGCCGCCCCCGAGGTCCCGAGAGCGCCGCGGCCCCGGTCCTTTGCGGGAGCCGGGGCCGCTTGGTCCGGGCCGCGGTCGCCGGCGAGGGGCCGGCGACGCGCTCACTTGAGATGGGCGTCGAGGATCCAGGCGAACTTTTCGTGCACTTGAGCGCGGGCGACCGCGGCCCGGACCAAGCGGCCCCGGCTCCCGCAAAGGACCGGGGCCGCGGCGCTCTCGGGACCTC
>JBCCPD010000335.1:0-4481 GCA_039025075.1 Pseudomonadota bacterium
GAAGAGGATCTGCGACGGCGCGGCGGCCGGCGCAGGCGGCGCGGCCTGTTCGCCTTGAGCCGCGGCGGGCGCTGCGCCGCACGGCGCGGAAAGGAGCGTTGCGGCGAACGCCGCGCCGGCGAGTCGTTTGCAGTCCATCAAAGACATCCGAGTCACCTTCAAGGCTGAATTCACATCTTTGGATACCGCAGTCGCCGAGCGCGGAGTCACCCGCGGCGCCCCGGCCTGGGCGGTTTGGCCTCGGGCCGTGTGAAATACGCCGCACTCGTTCACGACTGCTCGCAAGTCGTTGAGCGGACTGCGCGCAAAGCGCGTCTAATCCGACACTTCCCGTCGCAGGCCGGTTATGAGATATTAACCGGGTTCAGACCAAGCAAAGGCCAGGAACATACCTGGCGCCTGAACAGAACGAGGCGGTTTTGACGGAGAATCCGGCAGCGAGCGTCCAGTGGACGCGACGGGGCTTTTTCGGGTTGGCGATCGGCGCGGCGGCGGCCGCGGCGTCGCCCGGCTTGGCGGCCCCCTCCTACAATTCCGGCGCGGGCGCCTTTCGTCGCCTACGCCTCTACTCGAACAGACTCGGAGAGAAGGCGGACCTGGTCTACTGGATCGACGGCGTCTACGTGCCCGAGGCGATGCAGGAGCTCAGCCATGTGCTGCGCGACTGGCGCACCGATCAGTCGCGTCCCTATGACCGCCG
Organism: Pseudomonadota bacterium; assembly: GCA_039025075.1. Lineage (GTDB taxonomy): Bacteria > Pseudomonadota > Alphaproteobacteria > Rhodobacterales > Rhodobacteraceae > Albimonas. The sequence continues at coordinate 701 of JBCCPD010000335.1, forward strand.
CGTGCTCGACGTGCTCAGCGCGGCCCATCGCAAGATGGACTGTCAGGAGCCTTACGAGATCGTCTCCGGCTACCGCAGTCCGCAGACCAACGCGATGCTGCGCGTCCGCAACCGCGGCGTGGCGCGCAACAGCTACCACGTGAAGGCGATGGCCGTGGACGTGGCGTTGGAAAGCCGCTCGGTGAGGCAGATGGCGAACGCGGCCGAGTCGCTGCATGCGGGCGGCGTGGGCCGCTACACCCGCAGCGAGTTCGTGCACATGGACTGCGGACCGGTGCGCACCTGGGGCCGCTGACCCGCGGCCTCGCTTAGGACGCGGAGACCCCGCCAAGCTTCGCGCGTCGCTCGGTCCGACCGATGTGACCGGCGACGAGCGGGTCGCGCCTGGCTCTACGGCCATGCGACAGCTGAACCGCGCCGTATGGCTCATAGGCCCAGAGCGCGTTTTGCGTCACCGATCCACTTGGGCGCGCGGCCTCGCTTTCGTTGCGTCCGCGCGAGTTCGTGCGGTTGGTCCCGGTCCGTTCCGTCGGCGACAGCGGCGCCCGTCAGCGGAAGCAACGCACGCGAACGCAAGCGCGGGAAACGCGAGTCCGCAACGCCGGCGCAAGGGCGGCTCGAGTGCGCAAGCGCGCGCCGTCGCCGCCAGCGCGCGTCGCGCCCGCCAGCATGCTCCGCTGCCGCAAGCATGCTTCGTCGACGCAAGCAGGCCGGGCTAGCGCAAGCCCTCCATCTTTGCGGCAAGCAGGGCGCGTCGCCGCAAACGCCGCTCGTCGCCGCGATCACCCCCGTCGCCGCAAGCCCGTCCTATCGCCGCAAGCCCCTTCCGTCGCCCCGGCTCCATCCGGACGACGCAGGCAAGCCTCGTCAGCGCGGCTGCGGACCGTTCGCGCGAACGCCCACCGCGATGGACCCGGCGCCCCGCCGCCGGTCGTCCCCACGAAAACCGACCTGCGTCTCGTCGGCGAACCGCGCGCGCCGCAGGCCCTCGGTCCCGCCGCCCCCTCAGGGGCGGATCGTCCCGTCGCCCTCGACCAGATACTTGAAGCTGGTCAGCTGCTCCGCCCCCACCGGCCCGCGCGCATGCATCTTGCCCGTGGCGATGCCGATCTCCGCGCCGAAGCCGAACTCGCCGCCGTCCGCGAACTGGGTGGAGGCGTTGCGCAGCAGGATCGCGCTGTCGAGCCGGGCGAAGAACCGCTCCGCCGCCGCGTCGTCCTCGGTCAGAATCGCCTCGGTGTGGCCGGAGCCGTAGCGGCGGACATGGGCGATCGCCCCGTCGACGCCGTCGACCACCCGGGCCGCGATGATGTCGTCCAGGTACTCGCGGCCCCAATCCTCCTCGGTCGCGGCGACCACTTTTGGATCCATGCGCTGCACCCGCGCGTCGCCGCGCACCTCGACCCCCGCGTCGATCAAGTCCGAGACGATGCCGGCCAGCGGCCCGTCCATCGCGGCCGAATCGATCAGCAGGCACTCCGCCGCGCCGCAGATGCCCGTGCGCCGGGTCTTGGCGTTCAGCGTCACCCGGCGCGCTTTCTCGAGGTCCGCGTCCTTGTCCAGGTAGACGTGGCAGACCCCTTCCAGATGCGCGAAGACCGGCACGCGCGCATCGGCCTGCACCCGCCCCACCAAACCCTTGCCGCCGCGCGGCACGATCACGTCGATATGCGCGGCATCCGCCAGCATCGCGCCGACCGCCGCTCGATCCCGCGTCGGCACCCGCTGGATCGCGTCCGCCGGCAGCCCGGCGGAGCGAAGGCCGTCCACCAAGGCCGCATGGATGGCGGCGGCGCTATGAAAGCTCTCGGACCCGCCGCGCAGGATCGCCGCGTTGCCCGACTTCAGGCACAGCCCGCCCGCATCCGCGGTGACGTTGGGCCGGCTCTCGTATATCACGCCGACCACGCCCAGCGGCGTCGCCACCTTGCGGAAGCGCAGCCCGTTAGGCCGCGTCCACTCGGCCAGCACCCGCCCCACCGGCTCCGGCTGATCGGCGACGGATCGCAGGCCGCCGGCCATGTCGCGGATCCGGTCGTCGGTCAGCAGCAGCCGGTCGAGCATGGCCGCCGACAGGCCCTTCTCGCGCCCGTATTCCATGTCGAGCGCGTTGCCGTCGGCGATCTGACCGCGCCGGTCCATCATCGCCTCGGCCGCGCCGATCAGGGCGGCATGCTTGCGCTCGGCCGAAGCATGGCCCAGCTCGGCAGAGGCCTCGCGCGCGCGCGCGCCGATCTGGGCCATCAGGGCCGGGACGTCGGCGGCCTCGGCCTCGCCCTCGAACCGGTCGTCCATCATGCCGCGCCCTCCGTCTGCGGATCGCCCTGGGCCGGCGGGGCCTTCGCCTCCGCCCCCGTCTCGGCCCCCGTATTGGCCCCCGTCTCGGTCTCGGCGTCCCATATCACGATGTCGTTCGCATGGGCGAGCTCGGTCCGCCCGGGATGGCCGAGCGCGCTCTCCAGCTGCGAAGAGCGCAGCCCCGCGATCCGCCGCGCCTCGGCCGACGCATAGCCGGCCAGGGCGGCGCCCAGCTCCGCCCCGCCCACTTCGGCCACCGTCACCGGGTCGCCGCGGCGGAACTCGCCCTCCACCGAGCGCAGGCCCGCCGGCAGCAAGGACCGGCCCAGGCGCAGCGCCCGCGCCGCGCCGGCGTCCACCAGCAGGCGCCCTTGGGGCTTCATGCCGGCGATCCACTGCTTGCGCGCGGCCAAAGGGTTGTCCTTGGCGCGGAACCAGGTGGCCGGCGCGCCCTCGGCCAGAGCCTTCAGCGGCCGCGCCACCTCGCCGCGGCAGATGACCATGGCGCAGCCGCCCTTGGTGGCGGTCTTGGCGGCCATCAGCTTGGTGACCATGCCGCCCTTGGCGCCTTCGGTCCCTATGCCGGAGGCCATGGCCTCGATCCGCGGCGTCACCGCCTCGACCACGTCAAGCCGCCGGGCGTCGGGCGTGGCGCGCGGGTCGCCGTCATATAGCCCGTCGACATCCGAGAGCAGCACCAGCATATCCGCGCCGGCCATCAACGCCACGCGCGCCGCCAGCCGGTCGTTGTCGCCGAAGCGGATCTCGTCCGTGGCGACCGTGTCGTTCTCGTTGACGATCGGCACCGCGCCGAGCGCCAGCAGCGTGCGCAGGGTCGCCCGCCCGTTCAGATAGCGCCGCCGGTCCCGCGTGTCCTCCAGCGTCAGCAGCACCTGCGCCGCGGCGAGCCCGTGCGGGGCCAGAACGTCCTGATAGGCCTGCGCCAGAAGGATCGACCCCGCCGCCGCCGCCGCCTGGGCCTGCTCCAGCGGCAAAGGCCCGGCCGGCAGGCCCAGGCGCCGCCGCCCCAGGGCGATGGAGCCGGAGGAGACCACCATCACCTCCTGCCCTCGCCCCCGCGCCTCGGCGAGGTCCTCGGCCAGCCCGTCCAGCCAGGGCCGCCGCACGCGCCCTGTGGCGCCGTCCACCAGCAGCGCCGAGCCGATCTTCACGACCAGCCGAGGCGCCTCCCGAAACCGCGCGCGCAAAACCTCCATCATCGGCCTCCCGAGCCGCGCGGGACGGTCGCCGGGACGTCGACCCAAGGGTCCCCTGCCCCCCGCCGGGGGGGAGGGACAGGGAGGGGGGGCCGGCTGAGACGGGCGCGTCCGCCGAGACGAGAGCGCCTGCCGGGGCGAGCGCCCGAGGACGCGGTCAGGGCGTCCATGCTTCGCTCGGCTCCTCGGAAGCGGCCTTTTCGGCGGCGTTGCGGGCGTCGATGGCGGTGCGCAGCAGTCGCAGCGCGTCCGTCACGCCCTGCCCC
>JBCCPD010000336.1:0-4462 GCA_039025075.1 Pseudomonadota bacterium
TCGGCGATGAAGGCGCGGTTGGCCTCGATGATCGCGTCGGGCGCCTGGGTGTACTCGATGCCCAGGCCCGGGGCCCGCTCCTTCCCGGCGCGGCCTTCCTCGATGTAGACCCAGGTCATGTCCGCCGACAGCTTGGCCGCCGCGCGCAGCATCGCCGCCCGGCCCTCGTCGGAAAGACCCGCCCAGGTGTCCTTGTTGATGGTGAAGGGCGCGGTGAACTGGGCGCCCGGCGCGCCGAGATAGAAGTGCTTCACGACGTCGATGAAGCCGAAGTTGACGAAGTCGGCGGTGTTGGACGCGGTGCAGTCCAGAACCCCCTGGTTCAGCCCCTCCAACGTCTCGTTGATCGACATCGACACAGGCGTCGCGCCCATGCGCTCCGCCCAGCGGGCCCAGTAGGCGCCGGCGGATCGGATGCGCTTGCCCTGCAGATCCTCGACCGAGGTCAACGGGCTCATGCATTGCAGACCGTAGGATGTGGTCAGCGAGGCGCCGAGCATGACCTGGTTCTGCGCCGCGACCTCTTCGGCGCACGCCGCGCAGTTCAGCAGGGCGTATTCGATCATCGCGCCGGCATAGGCGGTGGAGCTCAGCTCGCCCGCGAACTGCTCCAGCTCCACCAGCTGGGAGAATTCCGCGAGCATGTTCATGTTCGGATATTCGGCCGGGAAATAGGCCATCAGGTTCGTCGTCATGTCGGCGATGCCGTCGCGCACGCCGGCGTTCGATTCCGCGAAGCTGAGCAGCGACAGCGGGAACACGCGCATGGAAATCTCGCCGCCGCTCTCCTCGCCCACCGCCTCGGCGAAGGCCTCCAGCACCGCCGTCGGGGCGGAGTTCGGGGGCCAGCCGCCCGCATAGGTCAGGCTGGCGGCCTGGGCCGCGCCGGCCGAAATCAGCAGGCTCGCCCCGGCGAGCTTGGCTTTCGCGATCGTCTTCATGGTCGTCGTCCTTCCCTAGGAGCTTTGATCCGCGGCTTTTTCCGGGGCCCCGATCGGCGCGCCGTTTCCACGCGCCCCGCGCGCGAACGACCGGCCTTCGGGCCCTCGAGCCTTTTGCGTGCGCCGCTGTTTACGTCGGCGGCTGAGCGGCCAATTAGGACGGATCGAAGGGAAGTATACTAAAGTCGAAGAGTTTTCCGCAGCCCCGCCTTCAGCGCCGAGGCCGCCCCGACCCTCCCCAGGGCGCTCTCCCGGACGCTCCCGGCCGTCGAGCGGCTCCGCCGCGCGTCAATGCAGCTTCAGCTTGGGCCTGGCGATGCGGTTGACGTGCCCGACGGCGATCATCATCAGGCCGCGCATCCAGCCGTGGATCGCCAGCAGGTGCAGCCGGTAGAGCGACAGGTAGGCCAGCCGCGCCAGCCGCCCTTCCACCGCCATGCGCCCCCCGACGAGACTGCCCATCAGGCTGCCGACCGTCGAATAGCGCGACAGCGACACCAACGAGCCCTTGTCGCGGTAGACGAAGGGCCTCAGCGCCTCGCCCCGCTGGGCGCGGCCGAGCTGGTCGAAGACATGGGCGGCCATCTGATGCGCCGTCTGAGCGCGCGGCGGCGCCGGCCGCTCCGCCCCGTCGGGCACGCAGGCGCAGCAATCGCCGATGGCGAAGATGCGGTCGTCCTTCGTCGTCTGCAGCGTCGGGCGCGTCACCAGCCGGTCGGCGCGGTCCAGCTCCAGGTCCGACAGCTCGCGCACGAAATCCGCGCCCTTCACGCCGGCGGCCCAGACGATCAAATCGGCCGCCACCGCCTCCCCGCCCTTCGTGCGCACCTCTCCGGGCGAGATCTCCGTCACCTGGGTCCCGCGCATGACCCGCACGCCCAGCTCGGTCAGCTCCTCGGCCACCGTCTCCGACAGCTCCTCGTCCAGCGCCGGCAGCAGGCGCGGCCCGGCCTCGATCAGCGTCACCTCCAGCCGGCTTTCGTCGAACACCTCCAGCCCGTAGGTCCGCAGGCCCGACGCGGCGTTGTAGAGCTCGGCCGACAGCTCCACCCCCGTGGCGCCGCCGCCGACGATGGCCACCCGCACCTTCGCCTGCGCGTCCCCTGTCTCGGCCCTCACGCTGACGCCGAAGCAGGCGTTCAGCAGCCGATTGCGGAACTCGTCCGCCTGGGCCCGCGTCTCCAGAAACAGGGCGTTCTCCTTCACTCCCGGCACGCCGAAATCGTTCGACACGCCGCCGAAGGCCAGCACCAGCCAGTCGTAGCGGATGGGGTGAGCGCCCACGATCTCCGCCCCCCGCTCGTCGACCATGGGCGCGGTGGTGATCTCCCGCGCCTCCCGGTCGATCTTCGCCAGCGCGCCGTTGAAGAACCGGTAGCCCCAGCGCGCCGCATGCCCGCCATAGCCGACCTCGTCGAGGTTCGCGTCGAGCGACCCGGCGGCCACCTCATGCAGCAGCGGCTTCCACACATGCGTGCGGTTGCGGTCCACCAGGATCACGTCGTGCTTCTCGCGCCCGTAGCGCGCCCCGAGACGCCGCGCGAGCTCCAGCCCTCCGGCGCCGCCTCCGACGACGACGATCTGGGTTTTCTGCTCGGCGCTCATCTGGCTCTCCGTTTCGCTGCGGCGCAGCGTAGACTTAGCGCGGCGCGGCGCCGCCGTCACGGGCCCTCGCGCGCGCGAACGCCACGTCAGGGCCCGAGGCTCCGATTTCGCGGTTGCGGGCCGAAAAACCAGCGGCGAGACTCGCGGCCAAGCCAGAAAAGCCGCGCCTTGCAAAGCTCGGCGACAAGCCGCCGCGTCCGCATCGCGGCGATGGGAGAACGCATGCAGGACGCCGGCCCCAAGCGGATCCCCGCGCCGCCCAAGTCGCCCATCGTCGGCAACATGCTGACCCTCGACAGCTCCCGCCCGCTGCAGGACCTCATGATCAAAGGGCGCGAGCTCGGGCCGATCTTCCAGCTCGACATGATGGGCAAGCCCCTGATCATGGCCTGGGGCGCGGATCTCGTGGAGGAACTCTGCGACGAGACCCGCTTCGACAAGGCCGTCCGCGGCGCCCTTCGCAAGGTCCGCGTCATCGCCGGCGACGGCCTCTTCACCGCCGACACCCAGGCCCCGAACTGGCAGCGCGCCCACAACATCCTGCTGCCCGCCTTCGGCCGCCAGGCGATGAACACCTACATGCCGATGATGCTCGACGTCGCCGGGCAGCTGGTCGCGAAGTGGGAGCGGATGAACGCCGACGACGAGATCGACGTCGTCCACGACATGACCGCCGTCGCCCTCGACGTCATCGGCATCTGCGGCTTCGACTACCGCTTCCACTCCTTCTACCGGCAGGATTATCATCCGTTCATCGACGCCCTGAACCGGTCCCTCGAAACCTCGATGGTGCAGAAGGGCCTCCCGTTCGAGCAGACGCTGATGCGCGGCCGCCTCGCCCAGCTCGACCGCGACGCCGAGTTCATGAACGCCCTGGTCGACGAGATCATCGCCGAGCGCAAGCGCGGCGGCTCCCAGGCCAACGACCTGCTGAACTACATGCTCTCCGGCGCCGATCGGCAGACGGGCGAGACCCTGTCGGACGAGAACATCCGCTACCAAATCATCACCTTCCTGATCGCTGGGCACGAGACCACCTCGGGTCTGATGTCCTTCACGCTCTACTACCTCCTGAATCACCCCGACGTGCTCGAAAAAGCCTATGAGGAGGTCGACCGGGTCCTCGGCCGCGACATCTCGGTCGAGGCTAGCCTAAAGCAGGTCAACCAGCTGACCTACGTGCAGCAGATCCTGCTGGAGGCGCTGCGCCTCTGGCCCACCGCGCCCGCCTTCAGCGTCTATCCCTACCAAGATGAGGTGATCGGCGGCGGCTATCCCATCGGCCACCGCAGCTTCGTCACCATCCTGACGCTGATGCTGCATCGCGACCCCTCGGTCTGGGGTCCGAGCCCCGAAAAATTCGACCCCGAGAACTTCTCGCGCGAATCCGTCGCCGCCCGCCCCGCCCACGCCTACAAGCCCTTCGGCAACGGCCAGCGCGCCTGCATCGGCCGCCAGTTCGCCATGCAGGAGGCGACTCTGGTCCTCGGCATGATCCTCCAGCGGTTCGAGCTGGTCGATCACACGGACTACAAGCTCGAGATCAAGGAGAGCCTGTCGATCAAGCCCGACGGCTTCCGCATGAAAGTGCGGATGCGCGACGACGTGGTGCGCGGCAAGCTGGTCAGCGCCGGCGCCGGGGACGATGCCGCCGGCTCCAGCGGTCTGGTGGAGGCGGCCAGCCGACCCACCCACGGCACGCCGGCGCTGGTCCTCTACGGCTCCAACCTCGGCACGACCGAGGATTTAGCGCGATCGCTGGCGAGGGAGGCGGAGGCGAAGGGCTTCGAGACGACTCTCGGCACGCTCGATGACTACGCCGGCAAGCTGCCCAAGCAGGGCGCGGTGATGGTCGCCTGCGCTTCCTACAACGGCCAGCCGCCGGACAACGCCGCCGCCTTCGTGGAATGGCTCCA
>JBCCPD010000337.1:0-4455 GCA_039025075.1 Pseudomonadota bacterium
GCCATGGCGTGCACGGCGACCTTCAGCCAGTTCTCCCCCACCATGCCGGCGGCGATGAAGACCGCCCCGCAGACCGGCGGGGTGATGGTGCTCAGCAGCGCGAACCAGAAGACGAAGAGGTGGGCCTGGAGCGGCGCGAGGCCGAGGTCGATCAGCGCCGGCCCGGCGACGGAGATGCAGATGACGTAGGCCGCCGTCGTCGGCACCTCCATCCCCAGGATCAGGCAGGCGAAGGCGGTCAGCAGCAGCGAGGGCCCGAGCAGCCCGCCGGAGCCCGAGAGGATCAGGGAGGTGATCTTCACGCCGAGCCCCGTGATCGACAGCACCCCGATCACGATGGAGGCGCAGAGGATGATCGACGCGATCGTCGCCACCTGCCGCCCGGCGGTCAGGCAGGCGTGCTCGGCCCGCGCCAGAGCCTCGCGCGGCGAGAACGTCAGGTCCTTGTCGGTCAGCAGGAGGGCGGCGCCCGAGAGGATGGCGAGGCAGGCGGCGTATTGCGGCGTGAAGCGGGCGCCGAACATGCCCCACATCAGGACGGTGAAGGGGATGAGGAAGAAGAGCGAGGTGGCGACCACGTCGCGCGTCGCGGGTCGATCCTCCTCCGCCATGGGCGGCAGGGCGTGGCGGTCGGCGAAGGCGTCGACGCCGACCCAGACGGCGAGGAAATAGAGGATGGCAGGCGGCAGCGCCGCGGCCATGACCGCGGTGTAGGGCACGCCGGTGAGCTCGACCATCACGAAGGCGCCGGCGCCCATCAGCGGCGGCATGATCTGGCCGCCGCTCGAGGCCACCGCCTCCACCGCGCCGGCCAGGCGGCGAGGATAGCCGAGGCCGGTCATGGCGGGGAGCGTCACCGCGCCGGTGGAGGCCACGTTGGCCGACGCCGAGCCGGAGATGGATCCGAAGAGGGCGGAGGAGAGGACGGAGACCTTGGCGGCCCCGCCCTTCAGCCGCCCCGCCGCCGCGGCGGCGAGGTTCATGAAGCCCTGCCCCGCCTCCCCGGCGTTCAGCACCGCCCCGAAGATCACGAAGATCGCCACGACGTTGACCGAAACTCCGGCGAGGGAGCCCCAGACCCCGCCCTCGGCGATGGTCAGGGTGCCGAGGAAGCTCGCCAGCGGCACGCCGGCATGGCCGAACTCGCCGGGGATGTGCTGGCCCAGCAGGCCATAGGCGAGCGCCAGCGCGGCGATGATCGGCAGAGGCCAGCCGATGGCCCGCCGCGCCGCCTCCAGCACCACCAGCAGCAGAACGACTGCCAGAGCCGTCTGGAACGCCCCCTCCAAGAACCCGTACTGGTCCGAAAGGGCGTCGTGGCTCCAGGCGATCCAGAGGCAGGAGACCACGCCGAGACCCGCCAGAACGACGCCCGACGCCCGCTCCGCCCCCGGCCGCGCCGCGTAGATCAGCACCCAGGGCAGCGCCAGCGCCATGTGCAGCGGCCGCGCCACCAGGTTGGGCACGAGGCCGGAGAAGATCAGGCCGAGATGAAAGACGATCACGACCAGCCCGAAGCCGGCCCACAGCGCTCGGGTCATTCGTTTTTCTTTTGTCGGGGGGGCCGGAAGAGACCGCGCGCCCGGCAGGAACCGGGCGCGCGAAAACGCCAAAAGATCACATCTGGGCGGCGGTGAGGGCCATGCCGGCTTCCTCATAGTAGCGGACCGCGCCCGGGTGGATCTTGCCCTCGATGGTGCCGAGCAGCCCCTCGTTCACGCCGTTCCACCAGGCCGCGCCTTCGCCCATGGCCGCCTTCTGCTCCCAAAACGTCTTGGTCAGCGCGTAGGCGGTGTCGTCGTCCATGACGGTGGTGGTGTAGGCGACCACGGGCAGAGAGGTCGTGACGATGTCCGCCTCCTGCCCGGCATAGGTCCCGGCGGGGATCACCAGACGCGTGCGCTTGGTCTGCGCCACCTGCTCGTCGCTCAGCGACAGGACCGTCACGCCGACCGAGGCCGCGGCCTCGATCACGTTGGGCGCCGGGTAGCTGCCGGCGGTCACGAAGCCGTCGATCTGGCCGTTCTGAAGCGCCGGCACGGCGTTCGACAGCTCCACGTCCGCCAGCGCCACCTTCCCCTCAAGCCCGAACAGCCCGAGATACTTCGCCCCCTCGCGCGCCCCGAAGGAGCCTTTGCCGATCAGGAGGGTCTTGCCCTCGAGGTCCGCGAAGCTCTCCACCCCCGCATCCTCGCGCACAACGAAGTGCATGGTGAGGGAGGGGATGGGGAAGAGCGCGCGGATCTCGTCGAACTTCGGGTCGCCTTTGCCCTCGAACATGGCCTTGCCGCACTGGGCGAGGCGCACCAGCGACGGCGGCGTGGTGAAGACGTAGTTGCCGCCGCGGGCGCGGACCTCCATCACGTTCTGGACGGAGCCCTGGGACTCCTCGACGGTGACGGAGATGCCGCCGTCCGTGCCCGCCTTCATCGCCTCGGCGATCTGAACGGCCATCTGGTAGTAGGACGAGGTGGACTTTGCGGACTTGTAGGTGACGCGGGTCTGCGCCTCGGCCCCGGTCCAGAGGGCGGGCGCGGCCAGCGCGACGGCGGCGAGCGCGCAGGCGATCCAGGTCTTCTTCGGCGGTCTCATGGCAGTCTCCTCCCGTGGATGCGGACCGCCTGGCCGGCGGCCTTCGTGGGCGGAGTTTGCACGCGTCCGCCCGCTTGTCGACCGGCCCGGGCGACGCCGCGGCGACGAGGGATCGTGGGCCGCAGGCGGCCTCAGCGCGCCGGCGCGGCCCGCCCGGCGCGCCGGGCGACCAGCGCAGGGGCCACCAGAACCGCGAACAGCGCCGAGAAGATCAGCGCCAGCGCCGCCAGGTCGTAGGCCGTCACCGGCTCGCCCAGCAGCAGCGCGCTGGAGAAGACGCCGGTCACCGGCACCGCCAGCGTGCCGATGGCCGCCGTAGCGGCGGGGAAGATGCGCACGACGGAAAAGTACGCCCATTGGCAATAGACCATCGGCAGCGCGAAGAGGTAGGCGAGCGCGGCGTAGGCGCGCCAGCTCAGCGCGGTCAGGTCCGGCGCCGGCTCCAGCGCCGCGGCGAAGCCGGTGATCACCAGAAAGCCGAGGGCCAGCTGCCAGCCGATGGCCGAGGCCACGGGCAGCGAAGACGGGTGCTTCTTGAACAGCACCGTGCCCGTCGCCCAGCTCATCGAGGCGCCGAGCATGAACATCGCCCCCATCGGCGCCGCGCCCAGCGCCGCCAGATCCGGCCCGATCAGCGCCGCCAGCCCGCACAGGCCCAAGGCCAGACCCAGGATCTTCCAGCGCGTGATCGGCTCTCCCAGGACCGCGGCGGCCAGCAGGGAGGCCCAGACCGGCATGGTGAAGGCGATGATCGAAGCGCGCCCGGCCGCCATCTGGGAGACGCCATAGGCGGTCAGGATGTGCCAGCCCAGAATGTTGAAGAGCGCGCAGAGCGCCAGCGGCCGCAGATCCTCCCGCCGCGGAACCACCCTCAGGCCCGAGGCCGCGGCGATCACCAGCAGCCCCAGCGCCCCCGCCCCGACGCTGAGCGAGCGGAACCACCAGACCGGCAGCTCGTTCAGCGCGATCTTCATGCCCGGCCAGTTCAGGCCCCAGAAAAGGCCCAGCGACACGAGCAGCACGTAGCCGACCGTGCGCGAAGGCGTCGGAGAGGAGGTCTGCATGGGTCGGCGTCCCGCTTCTTCGGATCGGTCGTCGCCTGCTTAGCCCATGCGGCACTCGGCGGCGATGCCCCGCCTCGACGGGTCTCAGCGCGGGTCTCAGGGCCGATCCAGGAACGCCTCCGCGCCGGCGGGCGCAGCCGGCCGGATCAGTGACGAGGAAGCGGCGCCCGTCCTCGATCAGCGTCAGCTCGGCCCGCGGGATCATCGCGTTGAGGACGCGCGCGTTGGCCACCGGGATCAGCGGATCGTCCGTGCCGGCCAGGATCAGCGTCGGCTGGCACAGGGCCCATAGCCACGCGGCCGAGGTCCAGCCCAGCATCGCCAGCAGCTGCAGCCGACACCCAGCCGCCGTTTGCGGGCGCAGGCCCGCCGCGTGCCGCTCGATCAGCGTCGGATCGCTCCGGAAGGCCCCGCAATAGATCTCCCCGGCGATGGAGCTCATGTAGCCCGGCTCCGCATAGCGCTTGTTCGACGCGAGCTTGGAGATGACCGAGCGTCTTCCGGGCGCCATCACCGCGCCGGCCGAGGTCGCGCACAGCACCCGTCTGCGGCAGCGCCGCGGGTGCTGGAAGGCGAATTGCTGCGCCACGCCGTCGCCCCAGGAGACGCCCGAGACGTCCGCCTGATCGATGTCGAACGCGTCCAGAACCCCCCACGACCAGCGCGCCAAGGTCGGCGCGCGGCAGGGCCGCCGCGGCATCGGGCTGCCGCCCACGCCCGGCACGTCGAAGAGGATCGCCGCGCGGCCGCGCAGCTCATGCAGGAACGGAAAGCCCAGCTCCAGGTTCGCGCCGATGCC
>JBCCPD010000338.1:0-4451 GCA_039025075.1 Pseudomonadota bacterium
GACCATCGCGGCCCTGGCGGGGACGGGCGGCGCGGCGGCGATGCTGGCGCTGCTGCCGAGCTTGGATCGGCTGGGCCAGCCGCCGGAGGTGACGGCGATCGTCGGCGGATACTGGGCGGCGATGAGCCTGATCCTGATCCCTTATACGGTGTTCTATGCGCTCAAAGGTCTGTTCGACGCGGTCGACGCGCCGTGGATTGGCGTCGGGCTCGCCTTCGTCGCCGTGGCGCTGAACGTGCCGGCGAACTGGCTGCTGATCCACGGGATCGGCGGGTGGCAGGGGTTCGGCCTGCTGGGCGCGGGACTGGCGAGCCTGCTGTCGCAGACCGTCTCGCTGCTTCTGGGCTGGGTGGTTCTGAGGCGGGCGGCGGTCGTCGGCGGCGCCCGGGGCCCGGCGCGCGGGCTGCGCGAGGAGCGGCGGGCGCAGTGGCGGGAGGGCGCGGCCATCGCCCTGGGCTATGTGGGCGAGGGCGGAGCCTTCGCGCTGACCGGCCTGATGATGGGCTGGTTCGGCGCGCAGGCGCTGGCGGCCAACCAGATCGTCACCTCGGTGGGCGTGGTGCTCTACATGGCGCCGCTGGGGGTGTCGATCGCGGTGTCGATCCGGGTCGGCCAGGCCTTGGGCGCGGCGGAGCGGCGGCGGCTGCGCACCATCGGACTGGCGGCGCTGGCGGTGACCTCGGGCTGGATGGCGGCGGTGATGACGACGGTGCTTTTGGGCGGGGCGGCGATCTCGGACGCCTTGTCGGACGATCCGGAGGTGGTGGCGCTTGCCGCGACGCTGTTCGTGATCGTGGCGGCCATGCAGCTGGGCGACGGGGTGCAGGGCGCGATGCTGGGGGCCGCGCGGGGGATGGAGGACAATCGCGTGCCGGTCGCGATCACGCTGTGCTGCTATTGGCTGCTGGCGCTGCCGGCGGGCTATGCGCTCGGGGTCCGCGCCGGTTTGGGCCCCGGGGGCGTGTGGATCGGCTACGGCGCCGGCCTGGCGGTGGCGGCGGTCGCGGTGACCTGGCGGTTCTTCGCCAAGGCGCGGCGCTGAGGCGCGCCCGGGAGGCGGCGCGGCGGGGAGGGGGGTCAGGCGGCCTTGGTGGCCATCCACTTGGACATCCAGTGCTCTCCGAACGTCATGGGAGGATGGCGAGGCGCTTCGCCCGGCGGCACGCAGGAGGGCAGCGGCGCGATCAGGGCGTCGTGGTTGGGCTGGTGGAAGAACGGGAGGGAGTGGCGGCGGGCGGTGGCGGCTTGGTCCGCCGGCGGGTTGACCACGCGGTGGAGGGTGGAGATCCAGCGGTCGTTGGTCCAGACCTGCATGGCGTCGCCGATGTTGACGACATAGGTCCCGGGCTCCGGCAGCACGTTGATCCAGTCGCCGTTCCTGTGGCGGGCCTGGAGCCCTCCGGCGGCGCGGTCGGCGGCGAGGATGGTGAGCGTGCCGTAGTCCGTATGGGCGCCGCCGCGGAGCTGGCCGGGCTTGGGCGGCTCGTGCTGCTCGGGGTAGCGGATGACTCGGAGGGCCGACATGTTCTTGTCGAGCTTGTCGGCGAAGAAGGCCTCGGGCAGATCGAGCGCCAGGGCGAAGGCGCGCATGAGGTCGTCGGCGAGGGCGTTCATGCGGCGGTAGTAGGCGGTGAGGGTCGTCTCGAAATCCGCCGGCGCGTCGGGCCAGAGGTTGGCGTGAAAATGCTGGCCTGCGTCGGGGCCGTGCCAATAGGCGGTGTCGGGGCCTTTCGCGGGGACGTCGACGGGGCCGATGTCGATCATCTCCTTCAGATCGGGCGGGGTGTCGTCGCCGAGGCCGGCGGCGAGGCCTTCGCCCTGGAAGGGGGTGTAGCCGCGGGAGATCTCCGGCGCGGGCTGGCGGATCTTCAGCTTTTCCGGCTCGGGCAGGTCGAAGAAGTCGGAGACGGCGGCGTAGGTGGCGTCGATGAGAGGCTGTTCGACCCCGTGGCCGGCGAGCAGGAAGAAGCCGATGTCGCGGGCGGCGGCGTCGATCTGCGCGGCGACGGCGGCTTTGCCGTCGGCGGATCCGGCGAGGAAAGGGGCGAAGTCGATGGCGGGGATGGGCATCGCGGAGCCTCCTGCGGCGGGGTCGGGCCCGAAGAGCCTACGCGATTCGAGACGGACGGGCGCCGGCTGCGGCAGGGCGTCGCGGCCCCGTGGCGGGGGCCGCGGCTTGGGCGTTCGCTTGGGAGGCTGGAGCCGGCCTGGCTCGTCCGCGGTCGGTCGGTCGGCCGGGCTCGGCCGCGATCAGCCCGCCGAGCGGGCCCGGGCGCGCCAGGCCAGCAGACCCGCGGCCGCCGCCAGGATCGGCAGGGTCGCCGGCAGCGGCACGGGGGCGACGCTGTCGTAGAAGATGACCGCGCGGGGCCGCACCGGCAGCGCCCCGTTGACGTCGCGGGAGAGGAACAGGAACTCCTCGCCGGCGTCGAAGAAGTCGCCGTCGCCGTTGGTGTCGAAGAGGCTGTAGATCGAGTCCTCCTCGGGGTCGGTCCCGTTGGAGGTGACGAGGGCGCGGTCGCTCTCCACGTCCAGCGAGAAGGAGAACGCGAGGTCGGTGCCGTCGCTGTTCCAGACCTCGACGATGGAATCGAGGCCGTCGATGACGCCGTCGTCGTTGAGATCCTCGTAGCGGAAGAGCTGCACGTCGTCGACGAAGTCCAGCAGCTCGATGGTGAAGAGCGCGCCTCCGTCGGCGGCGAGGCCGAAGTCGATGGGGCCGTCGTCCTCGTCGATGAAGACCGAGACTTCGCCGGGGTCGATGACGCCGTTCCCGTTCTCATCCTCGGCCCGGTAGATGAGGTTGATGCCGCCGCCGTTGCTGTCGATGATGTAGGCGACGTCGCCGTCGAAGCGGATTTCGAAGGGCGAGGAGGTCGGCGACAGGGCCGTCAGGTCGAGCCATTGGGAGGACTCGCCCGCGTCGTCCGCATCGCCGTCGCCGTTGAGGTCGACCGTTCGGTAGACGGCGTCGCCCACCGGATTTCCCACGGTGTCCGCCTGCACCACGTAGACGGCGCCGTCGGGCCCCGCGGCGACGCCGTTGGGCGTCTGCAGAGGCAGGCCTTCGGCGTTGGCGGCGGAGAACCAGACCTGGGCCTCGCCGGGATCCTGGGCGTCGTCGTCGCCGTTGAGGTCGCGCAGGCGGTAGACCGTGTCGGTGACGCCGTCGCCGAAATAGACGTCTCCGTCCGCGGTCTGGGTCATGGTGAAGACGTTGTCGGTGGGCGTGACGAGGCCGCTGAGATTGTTTTCGTCGAAAAAGACGGCGGTTTCGCCGGGATCCTCGGCGTCTCCGTCCATGTCGAGGTCGACGGCGAGGAGGATCTGGTCGGTCGTCTGGTCGGAGAAGATCGCCTGGACCATGACCGCTTGGGCGGGCGCGGCGATGGACATGGCGGCGGCGGCGAGGAGGGGGAGGCGGAGCATCGTGGCGATCCTGAGCTGAGGGCCGGCGCCGTCTTGGAGGGCGCCTGAGGGTCGGCTGGCCGGCGTGCTCGCGTGGCTTGGTGATGGCCGAGGCGCCGGCGCGCTGTCAACCAAGTTCAACGGAACGGCGCCGCGCGGGCGTCAGCCGAGAAGCGCGGCGAGACGGTCGACCGCGCGGTCGAGCTCGTCCTCGGTCGTGTAGACGTGCGGGGCGATCCTCAGCAGCGTGGGCAGGGCGCGGCGTTCGGCGTCGAGCCGCGTGCTGTCGGGGGAGGAGGCGCCGATGGCGAAGCCGTGCTCGGCCATGGCGCGGACGAGGGCGCGGGGGTCGGCGCGGTCGACCTGGAAGCTGACGATGCCGACGGGGTTTCGGCCGAGGTCGCGTAGCTGGATGGAGGGGTGTTCGGCGAGGCGGGCGCGGGCGTGGGCGGCGAGGTGGCGGATGCGCGCCTCGATGGCGTCGATGCCCAGAGCGTCGGCATAGTCGACGGCGGCGCCGAGGCCGGCGCGCAGGGCGTAGGAATTCTCCCAGGTTTCGAAGCGGCGGGCGTCGTCGCGGAGGTCGTAGGCGTCTCGGCCGGTCCAGGGGGCGCCGAAATGGTCGATCATGGCCGGTTCGAGCTGGTCGAGCCGGTCGGCGCGGACGTAGAGGAAGCCGGAGCCGCGAGGGCCGCGGAGGAATTTTCTTCCCGTGGCGGAGAGGAAATCGCAGCCGAGGTCGGCGACGTCCATGCGCATCTGGCCGGCGGCCTGGCAGGCGTCGAGCAGGTAGGGGACGCCATGGCGGCCGGCGAGGCGGCCGGCCTCCGCCGCCGGGTTGGCGAGGCCGCCGTTGGTGGGGACCCAGGTGAGGGCGAGGAGGCCGACATCCTCGTCGAGGGTGTCTTCGAGGGCGGCGAGGTCGAGGGCGCCTGAGGCGTCGGAGGGGACGACCTCGATGGTGAGGTCGTCGCGCTTGGCGCGCTGGAGGAAGGCGACGTAGTTGGCGGCGTATTCGGCTTCGCAGGTGAGGATGCGGGCGC
>JBCCPD010000339.1:0-4441 GCA_039025075.1 Pseudomonadota bacterium
CCTTGGGGGCGGGGGGTTGGTTCCCTGTCTTGGGCCCCAGTTTCCCGCCGTGGCAATGCGGCCCCGAAACCCTCTGCCAGGGAGTCGGCTCGGGAGTCTCATGGGCGCGTCGGACAGGATCTCGACGTCCACGTCTCGCTCTCGTCGTCGTCAAGGTCGCCGATGCACGCGGCAGCGCGACGACTTCTCCAAACCCGCGCGGCCATTCGGCGATGAGAGGTCATCGTCTGCCGAGCCTAAAACAATCGCGGATGCTCGCCTTGAGGTCACCGACGGGAACCCGCGATGCCTCGTCGATAGGCTTGGTGAAATTGACTCTGTCCATCCCAGGCCATCCGACTCGGCGCCTCCAGACTTGGACGAAGGTTTGGGAGCAAAACACTTCACGACCTTGCGGGCTTAGGGCTCCTGCCAACGCGGACACGGCTCGGTGGAATCCGGGCCGTGACCAGTCGACGGCGCAGAGCGGACCTCTCCTCGATCACGACAATGCGCCACGTCCTGATTCTCGAACACGTCCGCTGCAGCCTTCAAGCCTGCGCCAAAGCATCCGCGCCGACGCGTCCGCCTACGTCACGCACCGGCTCGGTCCGAAGCGCCTGCGCGTGGCGGCAATCCGTCGTCCATCACCTGGTCTGGAGCGAACAACGACATCGTATCCGCCGCTGCGCAGCAGCCCAAGAGCGGCCGCCTGGCTGAGCGCCAAGCGTCCGACAAGCGCACTCTCCCTCACGGTCGAGCCCTTCGGCCTCGACTGGCCGGGGCCGAGTCCGCGGCTCGCGAAGATCGCGCCCGCGTCTTGGCTCCACGTCACCGCAGGTCGGCCAGAAGCCGCGCGGGAACCCAGCCTTCGCGCCCCGTCGCCGCCGCGCACCAGCGCCAGCCATGCTGCTCGGCCGAGGCCTCCACGACTTCTCCCTCCGCCACGGTCAGCTCGCCGGCGTCGTAGTCGATCCGGACCAGACCCGCGGCATCGCACAGCCAGTCCGGCAGCCACCCTTCGCGGCCATCCCTCGCCAAGGCCCAAAGCCAAGTCCGACCGTCCCACACGTCGGTGGGGCCGGTGAAGCGCACGCGCTCCCCGGCCGTCACCTGGATCGGATCGTCGTAGCTGCGCGTCCAAGCCGCCGTCGCCCGGGCGGGGCGACGGCGCGCGCGCCGCATGTCCTCAGGCTTCGACGACGTCGCCGTCATCGGTTAGGTCGTCGTCTCCCGCGCCGCCCGGCTCCATGTCGAAGTCGAGCCCGTGCGCCGCGCGGATCTTGTCCTCGATCGCCCAGGAGATGTCGGGATTGTCGCGCAGGAACTGCTTGGCGTTCTCCCGCCCCTGCCCGATGCGCTGATCGGCGTAGGAGAACCAGGAGCCGGACTTCTCGACCACCCCGGCCTTCACGCCCAGATCGATCAGCTCCCCGGTCTTGGAGATGCCCTCGCCGTACATGATGTCGAACTCGACCTGCTTGAACGGCGGCGCGACCTTGTTCTTCACGACCTTCACGCGGGTCGCGTTGCCGATGACCTCGTCGCGGTCCTTCAGCGCGCCGATGCGCCGGATGTCGAGGCGCACCGAGGAGTAGAACTTCAGCGCGTTGCCGCCCGTGGTGGTCTCGGGCGAGCCGAACATCACGCCGATCTTCATGCGGATCTGGTTGATGAAGATCACCATGCATTTCGACCGCGAGATCGAACCGGTCAGCTTGCGCATCGCTTGGCTCATCAGCCTTGCCTGCACGCCGACGGCGCTGTCGCCCATGTCGCCTTCCAGCTCCGACTTCGGCGTCAGCGCGGCGACCGAATCGACCACCACCACGTTCACCGCGCCGGAGCGCACGAGCGTGTCCGTGATCTCCAGCGCCTGCTCGCCCGCATCGGGCTGGGAGATCAGAAGCTCGTCCACGTCCACGCCCAGCTTGCGCGCATAGCTGGGATCCAGCGCATGCTCCGCATCGACGAAGGCGCAGATGCCGCCCTTCTTCTGCTCCTCGGCGATCACGTGCAGCGCCAGCGTCGTCTTGCCGGAGCTTTCGGGCCCGTAGACCTCGATGATCCGCCCTTTGGGCAGCCCGCCGATCCCCAGCGCGATGTCGAGGCCCAGGGATCCCGTGCTCACGGCCTCGATGTCCATCACTTGGCGCTCGCCAAGCTTCATGATGGAACCCTTGCCGAAGTTCCGCTCGATCTGCGCGAGCGCCGATTCCAGCGCCTTGGCCTTGTCCATGCCGCCCTTGCCGTTCAGGTCGAATACGTTCTGGCCCATTGCCTGCCTCCAGTGTCATCCGGGCGCCGCAGGGTGTCCAGCATCCGCCCGTGTCTCTGCTCGGTGTTCTTGTTTTGACCCAAGACTCATAGCAGAGAACTTAAAGCGAACATAGCGAAATCTCGCGGCTCATCCTCACGATGGGGCGCCGCGGTTAATCAAAGGTTACGAGGTCCGACGAAAGGGCGCGCCGCCGCGGCGAAGTCGGGGGTGGGCGGGCGGGCCGCTTCGCTGCGGCGGCGCGCCCGGGCCGCCTGCGCCCCGCCGGCTCATTTCGTCCCGAACATCCGATCTCCGGCATCCCCAAGCCCCGGAAGGATGTAGCCCTTCTCGTTCAGCCGCTCGTCCAGCGCCGCCGTGACGATGCGCACGTCCGGATGCGCCTCCTTCATCCGGGCCACCCCCTCCGGCGCCGCCAGCAGGCAAAGGAACCGCAGATCCTGCGCCCCCTTCTCCTTCAGCAGATCCACCGCAGCGGCGGAGGAATTGCCGGTCGCCAGCATCGGATCCACCACCAGCACCGGCCGATCGGCCAGATCCTCCGGCGCCTTGAAATAGTACTGCACCGGCTTCAGCGTCGCCTCGTCCCGATAGAGCCCCACGAAGCCGACGCGGGCCGAGGGCACCAGCTCATGGATCCCGTCCAGAAGCCCGTTCCCGGCCCGCAGGATCGACACCAGCGCGATCTTCTTGCCGGCCAGCACCGGCGCCTCCATCTCCACCAGCGGCGTCTCGATGCTCATCGTGCCCAGGGGCAGGTCCCGCATCGCCTCGAACCCCAGCAGCAGGCTGATCTCCCGCAGCAGCTGGCGGAACACGGCGGTGGAGGTCTCCTTCTTCCGCATCAAGGTCAGCTTGTGCTGCACCAGCGGGTGATCGACGACGGTCAGGTGAGGATCGGCGGTCATGGGCGGGGCTCCTTCTTGGGCCCCTTCCTGCCAGCCTCCGCGCGTCAGAGGAAGGAGGCGCCGTGCCGCCTGGGCGGCAGCCCCAGATGCGCCGCCAGCGTCTCGGCCACGTCCGCGAAGCCGCGAAGGCCGAGCGCCGCGCCGTCCCGGCCCGGCCCGGCGCAGAGGATCGGCGTCCGCTCCCGCGTATGATCCGTGCCGGTCCAAGTGGGATCGTTGCCATGATCCGCCGTCAGGATCAGCAGATCGCCCTCGCGCAGCCCGGCCAGCATGTCCGGAACCCGCGCGTCGAAGGTTTCGAGCGCCCTCGCATAGCCCGACACGTCGCGGCGATGCCCGTAAAGCGAATCGAACTCCACGAAATTGGCGAAGACGAGGGCGTCGTCCGGCGCGGTGCGGATGGCTTCCGCCGACAGATCGATCAGCGCCGCGTCGTCCGGCCCCTTGAGGACCTCGCCGACGCCGCGCCCCGAAAAGATGTCGCTGATCTTGCCGATCCCGATCACCGCGCGCCCCGCCTCCGTCGCCCGGTCGCACAGGGTCGGCTCCGGCGGCGGCACGGAAAAATCCTTGCGGTTCGCGGTGCGCGCATAGGCGCCGGCGTCCTCCAGGAAGGGCCGGGCGATCACCCGGCCCACGCGCAGCCCCATGTCGTCCAGCAGGGTCCGGGCGAGCGCGCAGAGCGCGTGCAGCCGGTCCAGCCCAAACGCCCCTTCATGCGCAGCGATCTGCAGCACCGAGTCGGCGGAGGTGTAGACGATGGGTTTTCCCGTTCGGACGCTCTCCTCCCCCAGCGCCTCGATGATCGCGGTGCCGGAGGCGTGGCGGTCGCCCAGCACGCCCGGCAGCCCGCCCTCCTCCGTCAGCCGAGCGATCAGTTCAGACGGAAAGCTGGGGGAGGCGTCGGAGAAGTAGTGCCAGTCCTCGGACAGCGGCACGCCCGCCAGCTCCCAATGCCCGGTGATGGTGTCCTTGCCGGCGGAGGCTTCCTGCGCCGCGCCCCAGACCGCGCCGGGCCTCGCCGGCCCCAGCCCCGGAGCCCGGCGGCCGGAGGCGAGCGCCGCCGCCTCCCCGAGCCCCAGCGCGCTCAGATGCGGCAGGGCCAGGGGCCCGGAGCGTCCGTCCTCCGCGGCGTCCGCCGCGCAGCGCTCCGCGATGTGGCCCACCGTGTCGGCGCCCGCGTCCCCGAAGGCCGCGGCGTCGGGCGCCCCGCCGATCCCGACGCTGTCGAGCACGAAGAGGAAGGCGCGCGGCATCCTAGACGTCCCCCTCAAGC
>JBCCPD010000340.1:0-4433 GCA_039025075.1 Pseudomonadota bacterium
CAGTTTCTGGATCAGCCGCTGCGGGTGTATTCGTCGGGCATGAAGGCGCGGTTGGCCTTCGGAGTGTCGATGGGCATCCGCTTCGACGTCTACTTGGTGGACGAGCTGACGGCGGTCGGGGACCAGGCCTTCAAGGACAAGAGCCGGGCGGTGTTCAAGGAGCGGCTGCAAGGCAGCGACGTGATCATGGTCTCGCATTCGATGAACCAGCTGCGGCAGTATTGCGACTGCGGACTGGTGCTGGAGAACGGGCGGCTGGAGGTCTACGAAGACCTAGAGGACGCCATCGCCGCGCATCTGCGCAACATGGACCCCGAGCAGGCCGCCGCGGTCCGGCGCGCGGACGCCATGTCGATGCGCCGGCGCCGGCGTCGGCTGCTGCGGCGCCGGGCGATCGCCTGACGGGAGCTGGACGACGAGATGGACAGCGGTAGACGCAATGGCCGTCGGGACGGCGGCGGAGAGAACGAGGACGGCGACGCGCCCTTCGTGGCGGATGCCGGCGCGCTGGACGAGGTGCTGCAGGCGGAGCCGTCCGAGCAGGGCGCCCGGGCCGGCGCCAAGCGCCGCCTGCGGCGCGCCGCCCTGCGCGGGGCCGACGGCGCGGAGCCTCGGTCGAAGGGCGAGTCCCGGGGCCGGGCTCGCGCGCGCAGAGGCAAGGACGACGACCAGGACCAGGCGGAGGATCGGCGCGGGCGAGATGACGGAGCGCAGGGCGCTCGGGCCAGCGGAGGCGCGCTGACCGTGGCGCCTCGGCGGAGCCTTCGGACCGGTCACGACCCTGAGGAGGACGAGCTCGTCGAGGCCGAGGCCGCCGCCCGTCCGTCGCTGGTGCTGGAGATGACCGATCCGGGGCTGGAGCGGCGTCTGCGGCGCAAGGCCTTTTGGGGTCGGGTGCGGCTGTGGCTGAGCTTCCTGCTGCTGGTCGCGGCGCCTTCCGTCGGCGCGGCGTGGTATCTGTTCCAGGAGGCGGCGGACCAATACGCCTCGCGCGTTTCCTTCGCGGTGCGCTCGCTCGACGGCGCGTCCTCCGCGCCGATCACGGATCTGCTGCTGGGCGGCGGGGCCGACAGCACGTCGGGCGACAGCCAGATGCTGTTCGAATATCTGCAGTCGCAGCCCTTGGTGGCGGCGGTGGATGCTCGGCTGGACCTGCGGGAGATCTACAATCGGCCGGAAGGCGACCTGCTGTTT
Source organism: Pseudomonadota bacterium (assembly GCA_039025075.1). Classification (GTDB taxonomy): domain Bacteria; phylum Pseudomonadota; class Alphaproteobacteria; order Rhodobacterales; family Rhodobacteraceae; genus Albimonas. Next base: position 1,195 of record JBCCPD010000340.1, read on the forward strand.
TCCTTGGGCGAGGCGCCGGCGGTGGAGGATCTGGTGGAGTATTGGGCTCGGGCGGTGACCGTGGCCTACGATTCCACCGCCGGGATCATCCATGTCGAGGTGAAGGCCTTCCGCCCGGAGGACGCCCAGGCGGTGTCGGCGGCGGTGCTCGATGAGAGCGAGCGGCTGATCAACGGGCTGTCGACCGGAGCGCGGCAGGATGCGGTGCGCTTCGCGCGCGTGGACCTGGACGAGGCGGAGGCGCGGGTGCGCGACGCGCGCATGGCCTTGCAGGACTTTCGGGCGCGGCAGGGCACGGCGGACGTGTCGAGCGACATCGTGCAGGAGATGACGCTGATCGCCTCGCTGCGCGCTCAACGCTCCGAGGTGCAGTCCGACTATGACAGCCGGGCCGCCGGAGCGCTGTCTCCGGAGAGCCCGGTTCTGGCGGCGCTGCAGCGGCGTCTGGACAGCCTGGACGCGCAGATCGTCGAGGCCGAGGCGCGGATCGCCGTGAGGGGCGGGGAGGACGGCGGACCGGCGGTCGGGGACGGAGCGGATGGGGACGGAGCGAACGGGGCCGCCGCCGGCGCGGCCCTCGCGGGTTCGGCTGGCGGGGCGCTGGTGGACGCGGCGGGCCGGCAGGAAGAGCTGCAGGTGGAGCTGGAATTCGCCACCAACATGTACACCGCGGCTCAGACGGCGCTGGAGGGCGCGCGGGCCGAGGCGCGGCGGGCGCAGCGCTACCTCGCCACCCATATCGCGCCGACCCTTTCGGACGAGGCGGAGTATCCGCAGCGGCTGACCTGGTCGCTGACCATCTTTTCGCTGCTGCTGGTGGGCTGGTCGATCCTGCTGTTGATTTCGAGCTCGATCCGCGATCGCAGCTGAGGGGCGGGCGGAACGCCCGACGGCGGCCCGGACGCTTCCGCCCGCAGGAGCCGCGGCTGCGCTGCGACCCCTCCGTCCACGCCTTGGGCGCGGTTGGGGACTCACGGGCCGGGCGCCTCGTCGCCTGCGGCGACTGTCGCGGAACGCCGCGCTGGCAGGGCGTTGCGGGCTGCGGCCGCGCGGGGGCGACGGACGGCTCGACGGCGTGGCGCTCGGCGGTCTAGGCTTCGTTCGCATGCCATGAGCGCCTGCGGGAGGCGCCTGCGCCGGAGGCTTTGGATGCGCGTCCACGCTCTCGTTCTTGCGCTTTCGGCTGTTTTGGCGGCGGCCGAGCCGTCGAAGGCTGCCTCCGGGCCTTTGGGCGCGGCGACGGCTGCGGAGGCCTGCGAGGCGTTTCAGTCCTTTCGCAAACGGACCAATCCCGGCGACGTGCGTCTGACCCCCGGAGCGGTCTATGCGGTGCAGGAACGCAGCCAGGACGACGAGAGGCTGCGGGTGCGCGTGCCGGGCGCTCCTGGCGACGAGCTGCGGTGGATCGCCGCCGAGTGCGCCGTCGTCGCCGCGGCGGCCCCCGCGGCGCCTCCTCCGGCCTCGGAGCCCGGATCGACCGAGAACGTGCTCGCCGCGTCCTGGCTTCCGGCCTTTTGCGAGAACGAGGGTGGGCGGCGCGAGTGCGTGGCTTTGGAGCGGGGGGCGCTGCCCTCGGCCGAGGCGGGCTTCGTGCTGCATGGGCTGTGGCCTCAGCCCCGCTCGCGCGCCTATTGCGGAGAGGCGCGGCGGCTGGAGGGCGTGCGCTGGTCCGATCTGCCCTCGCCCCGCGTGGATCGGGAGACGGGCGAGAAGGTCGTCGCGGTGATGCCCGGCGCGGCCTCGGGTCTGCATCGGCACCAATGGGCCAAGCACGGGTCCTGCTACGAAGCGGAGGGGGGCGCGGACGAGTATTTCGAGGACTCGGTCTGGCTTATGGAGCAGCTGAACGGGTCTGACGTGGCGGTGCTGTTCGAGGCCTATGCCGGAGACCGGTTGGAGCCGCGCGACGTGCGCGCCGCCTTCGACGAGGCGTTCGGGCGCGGCTCCGGCGACCGGGTGGAGGTCGTGTGCGGCGACGGGATGATCCAGGAGCTGAGGCTGAGCCTGCGCGGAACCGTGGTGGCGGGGGAGACGGCGCTGGCGGATCTTCTGCGCGCCGCCCCGACCCGGCGGCCCGGCTGCGGAGGCCGGGTGGACGTTGCCGGGGATTGATCGGCGCTTCATCGAGGCCGGCGCGACCGCGAGGCTTTTCGACATGGCCCGACGCATCGCCGCGATCCCGGCGCTCGACGCCTCGGGGATGGAGCGCGCGAGGATGCTCTCCGTATCGCGGGCTGGGCCGTCGCGGCTCGGCGGCGGAAGCGGGCGTCGGCATGGTTCTGATCGGAGCGTTCGACCGGCACGCGCACGTTCCGTCGGAGCCGATGAACCCGGAGCGAGTCGCCGCGCCGGACAGCTGCAACCACGTCATGTCGCCCTGCGATCTGGCCCATCTACGGCTTGGCCTCGAATGGGCGCGCGTCTCGAGCAAACCGATGGAGGCGTCGCATGAGCTTCGACCCGGACTATCCGCGCGACCTGATCGGCTACGGCGAGTCCCCTCCCGATCCGCAATGGCCGGGGCGCGCCAAGCTCGCCCTGAGCTTCGTGATCAACTACGAGGAAGGGGGCGAGAACTGCCTTCTGCACGGGGACGACCAGTCCGAGGCGTTCCTGTCGGAGATCGTCGGCGCGACGAACTGGCCGGGCGAGCGGCACATGAACATGGAGTCGCTTTACGAGTACGGCTCCCGCGCGGGGTTCTGGCGGCTGCATCGGCTGTTCACCGAGCGGGCGCTGCCGGTGACGGTCTACGGCGTGACCATGGCGCTGGAGCGGAACCCGGAGGCCGTTGCGGGGATGCAGGCGGCGGGGTGGGAGATCGCCTCCCACGGGTTGCGCTGGATCGAGTACCGGCGTTTTTCGGCGGAGGACGAGCGGGCGCATCTGCGCGAGGCGGTGCGGCGGCATGAGGCCTGCACGGGCGCGCGGCCGCTGGGGTGGTACACGGGGCGCAGCTCGGTCAACACGGTGGAGCTGGTGGCTGAGGAGGGGGGCTTTCTCTACTGCGCCGACAGCTATGCGGACGATCTGCCCTATTGGGCCCCGACGCGGTCGGGGCCGCAGCTGATGCTGCCCTATACGCTCGACGCCAACGACATGCGGTTCACGGCGGCGCAGGGCTGGGGCTCGGCCGGCGCGTTCGAGGCGTATCTGCGCGGCTCGGTGGAGCTGCTGCTGGAGGAAGGGCGCGCCGGGGCGCCGAAGATGTTCACGGTGGGGCTGCATTGCCGGCTGGC
>JBCCPD010000341.1:0-4417 GCA_039025075.1 Pseudomonadota bacterium
CGCCGCCCGCGTCGCCGCCGCCGCCCCCGACAGCGCCACGGCGCGGGAGATGGTGGCCCTGACGGCCGCCCTGATCGACCCCGAGGACCCGCCCGAGTCCCTGTGGCTGGAGCAGCTGGCCGACGCCCTGGGCGTCGCCCCGGCCTTGCGCGTGCAGATCCAGAAGGGCGTGGCGCAGGGCGCGGTCTGAGGCGCGCGAGCCCTGTCTAGCGGGGGCTGGGCGCTCAAGATCGGTACGGCGCGGGCCGAAGGCTCGGCGGATGCGGATCGGCGGTGGAGAGACCTTCGGGGCTCGAAGGCGCGGAGTGTTGTCCTGCGGAACGACAGCCGCTAACGTCCCATTCATCTGGAACGCGCACCTCAGAAAGAGCTGAAATACCATGACAATTCGCGAGCTTCTTGCGGCGGCCGCCTGCGCCGCCCTCCTCGCCTCGCCCGCCGCCGCCGTGACGCAGCAGCTGATTTCCGTCGACTTCGGATCGGCCGACACCACCGTCGGAGCCAAGGTGGCGTCGTTCTCCGGCGTCGAGAACGCCGCGGCCGCGGCCGACGACGCTTTCTCCGGCGCGGACGTCTGGAACTCGGTCAACTTCGAGTTCTCGGCCGCCACGCAAGACTATGAGTTCTCCAGCTTGACGGATTCGACAGGCGTGGACACGTCCGTCGGCCTGAGGTTCGGACTTGAAGCGCGCGCGTGGGAGTTCGACCAAACCGGCTCGGGCGGCGAGCCGCTGCGCGACTCGTTCCTCTTCGTCGGCGGCGAGTCGACACGTCCCGTCACGCTCGACTTCGAAGTGTTCGGAGTCGATGCCGGCGCCGCCTATGCGCTGTTTTTCTACGGCGCCGAAAGCAATGCCGACAATCACTCCGGCTTCGTCACGCTGGACGAAGACGGCGACGCAGACCTCGCAGATGAGACCGGGCGTTTGCTGGAGAACGATTTCGTCAGCCCGACGGACGTGTTCTTCGAAATGGTGAAGGCAGGCGCCGACGGGCGCATTCTGGGGCGCTTCGACGTGCGCGACATCGACGGCGATCCGATCGACGAGCTCAACGTCGCCGGTCTTCAGATCGCCCGCCTCCAGACCATTCCCCTGCCCGCGGGCGCGGCGCTCCTGCCCGCCGCGTTCGGCCTCGCCTGGGGGGTGCGCCGTCGCCGCCGTTAGCCGCCTTGGCCCGGTCCGCCCCTTGCGCTAAGGGGGCGGCCCGCAGGGCCGAGGACCTCACGCATGTTCAACACGTTCGGACGCCTCTTCCAGGTCGCCACCTGGGGGGAGAGCCATGGGCCCGCCCTTGGCTGCACAGTCGACGGCTGTCCGCCGGGGATCGAGGTGTCGGAGGCTGACCTCCAGCATTGGCTCGACCGCCGCCGCCCGGGCCAGTCCCGCTACACCACCCAGAGGCGGGAGCCCGACGCGGTGAAGATCCTCTCGGGCGTGTTCGAGGGGCGCACGACGGGAACGCCGATCCAACTGCTGATCGAGAACGCCGACCAGCGCTCCAAGGACTATGGCGAGATCGCGCAGACCTTCCGCCCCGGCCACGCGGACCTGACCTACTGGCGCAAGTACGGCATCCGCGACCACCGCGGCGGCGGCCGGTCCTCGGCGCGGGAGACGGCGGCCCGCGTCGCCGCCGGCGGCGTGGCGCGCCAGGCCCTGGCGGCCCTCGCGCCGGACCTCGCGATCAAGGGCGCCATGGTGCAGATGGGCGCTCATGCGACCGCGACCCGCGACTGGGACCAGGTCGACGAGAACCCCTTCTGGGCCCCCTGCGCCGCGACCGCCGAGGCCTGGGCGAGGGAGCTCGACGCCCTGCGCAAATCCGGCGACAGCGTCGGCGCCGTCATCGAGATCGTGGCGACGGGCGTGCCCGAAGGGCTCGGCGCGCCGGTCTACGCCAAGCTCGACGCCGACCTCGCGGCCGCCCTGATGAGCATCAACGCCGTCAAGGGCGTGGAGATCGGCGAGGGCATGGCCGCCGCCGCCCTGCGCGGGACCGAAAACGCCGACGAGATCGCCCTCGGCGACGACGGCCGCCCGGTCTTCGGGTCGAACCATGCGGGCGGAATCCTCGGCGGCATCTCCACCGGCCAGGACGTGACGGCGCGCTTCGCGGTCAAGCCGACCTCCTCGATCCTCACGCCCCGGCGCACCATCACCAAGACCGGCGCCCCGACCGAGATCGTCACCAAGGGCCGCCACGACCCCTGCGTCGGCATCCGCGCCGTGCCCGTCGGGGAGGCGATGATGGCCTGCGTTCTGCTCGACCATGTTCTTCTGAACCGCGGCCAGACCGGCGCCGCCCCGGGCGAGAGCCTCGGCCCTCTGAGCTGACGCTTTCGTTGCCGAGCCGCTCCCGCTCCGCCACGCGCCTCTCGTCCCCCTACGCGAAGCTCTCCAAAAAAAACCCTGCCAGCGCAGCGTCCCGCCGATGTCGCCGAAGGCGACGAGGCGCCCGGCCCAACGGGAGGGGTCGCGGCGAAGCCGCGGCGCCGACGGGCGGGAGCGCGCCGCGCGAAAGGCCGGGCGCGGCGGACGGGCGCGGCGCCGCAGGTCTGGTCTGAGGCGCGTCGAGGCCCATGTGCCGCCCATGCGCCTCAGCGACCGCCCGCCCTATTCGTACCGCGACGACCCCGCCGTCCCGCCGCTGCCGGACGGGCCTGTGGCGGTCATGGACGGGGACTGCGCGCTCTGCACCTTCGGGGCGCGCTGGATCGCCCGGCTGGATCGGCGCGGCGCGATCTCCATCGCCCCCGCGTCGGGCCGCGTCGGCGCTGCCCTGCTGGGCCACTATGGCCTCGATCCTCAGGACCCGGACAGCTGGCTGTTCCTGGACCAAGGCCGCGGGCTCGGCGGGCTGGAGGCCATCGCCGCCCTCGGTCGCCGCCTCGGCGGCGCCGGATGGCTCCTGGCCCCTCTGGCCTGGCCGCCCGAGCCTCTGCGCGATGTGCTCTACCGCGCCGTCGCCCGCCGTCGCCGCCACCTGTTCGGCCGCGCGGATCTCTGCGCGGCGCCAGATCCGCGCCTGCAGGCCCGCCTTCTGCCCTGAGCCCGCCCCGCTTGCGCCCGTCGCGCGCCCCGGCGACTCTCCAGGTCCCGCCGGCCCACCCTGCAGGTCCATGACCCTCGCCCCAGACCTCCTCTACGATTGGTTCGAGAGCCCGGCAGGCCGGCTCCTCCTCGCCGGCGACGGAACGGCGCTGCACCATCTGGGCTTCCCCTCCGGCTCCCGCGCCTCCCGCTCTCCCCATCCCGGCTGGACCCGCGACCCCGCGGCCGTGGCCGGGGCCGCTCGGCAGCTCTCCGCCTATTTCGCCGGCGAGCTCGCCGTCTTCGACCTGGCCCTCGCGCCCCACGGCACGCCGTTCCAGAAACGCGTCTGGGCGCTGTTGGCGCAAATCCCCTATGGAGAGACGCGCAGCTACGGCGACCTGGCCAAGGCCCTCGACGCGCCCGGCGCCTCCCGCGCGGTCGGGGCGGCCAACGGGGCCAACCCGATCCCCATCATCCTGCCCTGCCACCGGGTCGTCGGCGCCGACGGCAAGCTCGCCGGCTTCGGCGGCGGCGTGCCGCTCAAGCGCGCTCTGCTGGCGCTGGAGGGCGCGCTGCCCCCCGGCGCCGCGCCGGACGCGCAGCCCCGGCTCATCTGACCCCGACTCGGCCCCGGAGGCCCTATGAAAGCCCTCATTTTCGACGTCTTCGGCACCGTGGTGGACTGGCGCGAGGGCGTCGCCGCGGAGGCCGAGCGGGTCTTCGCCCCCAAGGGCATCGACGCCGACCCCCGCGCGTTCGCCGACGCCTGGCGCGGTGAGTACCAGCCGGCGATGGAGCGCATCCGCTCCGGCGGCCGCGGCTACGTGCCTCTCGACGATCTGCACCGCGAGAACCTGGATGTCGTGCTGGAGCGCTTCGGGCTTTCCGACCGCTTCGACGCCGCCGAGCGGGAGGCCTTCAACCACGCCTGGGAAAAGCTGCCCCCGTGGCCCGACAGCGTCGCCGGCCTGACACGGCTGAAGCAAAACTTCATCGTGGCGCCCTGCTCCAACGGGTCCTTCGCGCTGATGACGCGGCTGGCGAAGTTCGGCTTGCTGCCCTGGGACGTGATCCTCGGCGCCGACGTGGCGCGGGACTACAAGCCCAAGCCCGAGGTCTATCTCGCCTGCGCCCGCGCCCTGCGGCTCGACCCGTCAGAGGTGGTCATGGCGGCCTGTCACAACGACGACCTGGCGGCGGCGCGGGCGGCGGGCCTGCCCTGCGCCTATTTTCCACGGCCCAAGGAGTTCGGCGGCGACGAGGCGATCCCGCCGGCCCAGGACTGGGAGGTCGTGGCCGAGACGCTGGAGGATCTGGCAGCCAAGCTCGGCTGCTGACGCGCCCGGCCCGCGCCCCCCTCCGCCCGACGGCTCCCACCCGCC
>JBCCPD010000342.1:0-4411 GCA_039025075.1 Pseudomonadota bacterium
CCATGGCACGCCGGTATAGTCGCCCTGGCGCCATCCCTCGCCCGGATTGTCGGTCGCCAGCAGCTCCAGCGGCAGGCTCTGCAGAGCGCCCGAGGTGGCGAAGATCAGGCGGTCATGGCTCAGCAGCTGGTCTTTGAAGCCTGGAAAGAGGAGGTTGAACAGATTGAACGCCACGTCCGCTCGGAACGCGGGCACCCTGCCCTCGCGGTCCGTTTCGATGCCGCGGCGCAGAATGCTCACCAGCACCGCGACCTGTCGATCCGTGACGGGCAAGGCGCCGTAGCTGACGCCGTCTCGGTCGATGATCAGCAGGAAGCTGCGCGGCGTGCCGACGAGGATCTGCACCAGCGCCTCGCCTTCCGCCAGCACCGCCTGCACTTCCGCCAGTCCGACGGGCGAGGCGATGGCCGATTGATACTCCGGCGCGATGGCATCGCGTTCGGCGCGCAGCCGCGCCACGTCCGCCTGGGCGTCCGCCACCGCGGAGGCCAGCGAGCGGGTCTGGTCCGCCTGGCTCAGCGGATCGCGAAGCTGCAGCACCTGCAGGGCCTTGAGCGTGGCGAAACGCTCGTTGGCGTCGCGCCAGGCCCTGACGGCCCGCGCCTTGGCGTCGTCGCCCTCGCCCAGCAGCGCGGCGGCGCCCGACACGGTCTGCGCGGTGATCGACTGGCGGATCAGCTGCGCGGCGCGGAAGATGCGGTCGGCCATTTCCTCGTCGCGCTGGGGATCGCGCTCGACGATCTCGAGCGCCAATTGGAAGAACGGCCATAGCGAGCCGTATTCCACCACGACCGGGTTCTCCTCGTAGACGGCGAAGCCGCGCTCGAACGTGGCGAGGGCCTCGTCGTCGCGGCGGAGGGCGATCAACGCCCTGCCCTCGCGCAGGCGCGCGCGCGCCTCCAGCGGCGTGTCGGGCATCAACGCCGCGAACTCTCCCGCCGCTTCGCCGGCATCGGCCCGCGCGCCGGCCGCATCGCCTTGCTCCAACCGGATGAGGGCGCGCTGGGACAGAAACCGCGGTCGATAGGCCGCCGCGGCCCGCGGCGCGAGCCGGATCAGGTCCAGCGCCTCGTCGATGGCCGCTTCGGCGCCGGCTACGTCGCCCTCCAGCAGCCGCACATGGGCCAGCGTGTGGCGATTGGAGGCCTGCTCGATCAGGCTGAGCTGCTCGTCCCCTCCGGTGGTCAGCAGAAGTTGATCGAACCCGCCCAGATCCTGCGTGGCCGACAGGCCGAACTGACCCACGCCCGTCTCGCCCAACCCCTCGGAGGCCTGCTCGACGAAGCTCCGCGCCCCATCGAGGATCGAGCGGTTCAGCTGATCCTGCGCGCGATAGGCGGTCAGCAAGGCGAGGTCCCGCTCGGCGTTGCGATGGTCGACCTCCTCGGTGCGCAGCAGCTCCCCGGCGCGATCGAAGAGACCGTCGGCGGTCACGAAGCGCTCCTGGCTGGAATGGGCGAGCGCCTGGTTCATCAGCACGAACCCTCGCGTCGGCGCTCTGGGACAACGCGTGGCCACGTCCTCCAGCGCGTAGAGCGACAGCAGCTCCGAAAACGCGTCCTCGGCGGCGCGATAATTCAGCCCGAAGCTGTTGCGCTGACCGCGCACCAGAGCGTCGTTGACTTTGCGACAGATCGCGGCGTCGCCCGCGGGCCCTTCCTCCGCCAACGGGATCGCCCCTTCGCAGGCGGCCAGAACGAGGCCGGACACGGTCAGCAGCGCGGCGAGCCATAGCCTTTTCATCGGTCGGTCCGCTCCTCGTTTTCGCCGACGTCGCCCTCCACGCCGGCGCCGCTGGTCGTCACGAAATTGGGGGCCGCCGGCCGCCCGGCCTGGGCGTTGCCGCTCGAGCGCGCGGCGGACACGTCCACGTCCAGGAAGTAGCCCGGCGGAACCCCCCAAAGCTCCTCGTTTCCGTAAGACACGAACAGCTCCAGCAGATCCTCTTCGTCAACGTTCAGGATCTGGGCCTGATCGATGCGCACGATCTCCAGCACCGAGGGCTGCGTGACGCGGGCGCAGTCGAGCACGTCGCCGGCGGTGCAGCCGTTGAACTGAAAGCGCGACGTGTCCTTCACGTCCGGCCCTTCGGCGAAGATGCCGGCCGCCCGCTCGCCGCTGTTTCCGATGAAGCCGAAGAGCGTCAGTTCCCGCGGCTCGCGGATCTCGCCGAATTTCAAGCCGGAGGTGTTCACTCCGAAGAAATCATCGTTCTCATCGTAGAGCGCGAAGGTCTCGGGCGAGACGAACAGCTCCACCCGCCCGCGCGCGTCGATGTTGATGACGGACGCGTTGACGACGTCGCGCTCCTGATCGCCCCGGCCGAGCAAGAAGCGCCGATCCGGGCTCTGCCGCGCCGCGTCCCGGTCTTTGAAAGTGTGGCCGAGGCTCACGTCCTGAGCGTCGAGGATGCGGAACAGGCCGATGGGATGGCCGACTCCCAGATAGTCGCGCAACCGGACATGTCCTTCGCGCCCGGCGTTCAGCACCACGCCGCCGGCCTCGCCCCGCGACGCCGCGCTTTCGGCCGTGCGCCGAGCGATCAGATCGTTGGCGCCGTCGACCGGTCGGTCGAAGCGGATGTCGCCGCCGCTCGGATCGGCGCCTCCGGCCGTCGTGTCGATCAGCAGCCGTTTTCCGTCGGCGATGTAGAGTCTCAGCGCGTCGTCAGCGAGGCCCGCGCGGCCCTGCGCGCGCCGTTCCGCCGCCATCTCGCTGGTCGGGATCGCCGGGCGACGCGCCGGATCATCGTCGTTCAGAGCGGTGAGCCGGCCGATCAGCACCACGTCGTCCGAGGTCCGTATGGCCACGTCGCCGCCCGCATCGATGTTGCGGAAGGCCAGGACGCCGCCGTCCGCATCATCCTGACCCGCCAGCGCCGCGTCCGCTTCGTCTACGATGACCACGTCGCCGAAGATGCGCCGAAGGGAGACCGGTCCGGTGAATTGATTGCGCCGCTGGGTCAGCGCGACTTCGCCCCGTCCGTTTCGGTCCGTGAGCGGACGACCGGCCGGCGCGCCGGTGGACAGGTCGGTCCCGCCCATGACCTCGATCGCGCCGCGCTCGGTCGCGTCGCCGCCGCCGGCGAGACCGTCGATCATGACCAATTCCGGCGCGATGACGGAGGAGGTCTGGCGGATGAACGACGCGTCGGCGTCGCCGCGCGAGGCGGTCTGGACCTGCAAGTCGCCCGAGGTGTGGATCGGTCCCAGCGTGACGCCGTCCAGCACGCTCAGCGCGACGTCCCTGGCCTGCGCGCCGACCGAGCCGCCGATGTCGTGAAGGCCGCTGTCCAGCAGGACGTCGCCGCCCGCCTGCAGCCAGACGTCGCCGTCAACGCGCACGCGCGCGCCCGACGTATCGGTCAAGGTTCCGCCAGCTTCGATGCGGAGACCGACGATCTCCTCCCCGTTCACGCGGTTGTAGAGGCCCGCATGGGGAAGCGCGGCGCCGCCCGGCGCCTCCCGCGACGGCGCGCCGAGCACCAGGTCGTCTCGATCGGACAAGGCCACCCGCGCTGCTCGGCTGACGGTCACGCGTCCGCCGAAGTCGTTCTGCAGCGTCCCATCCCCCGGCAGCAGCACGTCGCCGGACGCGTCGAACCAAGCGTCGCCCTCCACCGCCAGCAGCGTTTCGAAAGCCCGCGCCGCGACGCGCGAGCGCGTCACGACGCCGCTTCCCGCACCGGGCGACGTCGAGGGGAGGCCTTGCGGCGCTTCCGGCGCGAAGGTCAGGTTGACCGCGAAATCGTCCCGCTCGGCGCGACCGGCTTGCGTGCGGATCGAGCCCTGCTCTGCGACAAAGATCGCATCGTCTTCCACCAGGACCGAACCGAGGCGGATGTCGCCGCGCCGCGCGCGCAGGGAGGCGTTCCGCGTGACCGACACCGCGTCGAGATCGACGGCCTCGCCCGCGTCGATCGCCAGAGACCCTGCGCCGACGTTCCGCAGGGTCGCGGCCGCGTCGCCGGCCGAGCCGTCCAGATCGGCCGTCGTCCGGAGGGCGCCGCCGATTGAAGCGCGCGTCAGCGACAGCGCGTCGCGCGACGTCAGCTCCGCGTCGCCTGACACGATCAGCCGCGCTGCGGAAAGGCTTTCGCCCACGCCGACGGTCAGATCGCCGCCCGCTTCCAAATTGGTCGCCGACAGCCCGCCGCCGACCTGCAGCGCGCCGTTCGACGCCACCGCAGTTCGGTCCAGGAACGCATCCCCGGCGAAGGTCGCAGTCAGTGTATCGCTTCGAAGGCTCGTGATCCGAGCCTCGCCGCCGGACAGCAGCGTCGTCGCCCGCGTCGCCTCGACGCGTTCCAGGGTCAGCGCCGCCACCGCCTCGCCGTCCAGATCTCGTCCTGCCGACACATCGACCAGCGTCGCCGCCGCATCGCCGACGATCTCCCGATCGCCGGAGAGGG
>JBCCPD010000343.1:0-4406 GCA_039025075.1 Pseudomonadota bacterium
CTGCATGTTCGGGCCGTCCACCCCCTCGCGGGTCCGAAAGCCGTCCGAAAACTCGAGCAGCGTCAGGATGTCGAGGTCGCCGTCGCCGTCCATGTCGAAGGACCGCATCCGGTCCGTGAACATGCCGAAGGGCGGGTCGAATTGCGGATCGCGGATGTCGTCCCGCGTCTGCAGCGTGAAACGTCCCGATCCGTCGTTCACCGCGAAACCGCGGGTGACCACCTCGCTGAAGGTGCCGCGCTCGTGGAGGATGTGGGTGTAGAAATCCGGCACGCCGTCGTCGCCCACATCGGCGAGCGCTATGCGGTAGGGCCGGTCGAAGGCGGCGAATTCCGGGCCGAAGATCGAGTTCTGTTGCGTCCCGTCCTGAGTCCACCAGCCGGCGCTGGTGAAGACGCCGTTTCCGTCGTTGAGCAGAAGCTCGGGCCCGCGATTGCCTTCGGCTGTTCCGAGGTCGTTGGAGACGATGTCGAGGTCGCCGTCGCCGTCGAAATCCGCGACGACGGCCGAGTGCCCGAAGTCCTGCTGCGGGGGCAGACCGTCGCTCGCGTCGCGCAGCCCGCCGTCGCCGTCGCTCAGCCAGAGCGCGTTGGGCTCCCCCGGCGGGAGCTGCCGTTCGTCGTCGACGAGTTCCGAGCCATGGTTGGACAGGAACGCGTCGTCCAGCCCGTCGCCGTTGAAATCGGCTACGTAGAAGTCCCGCACGACGAAGAAGGCGCCCTCGGGGAGACGTGCGTCGGTCACGTCCGCGACCGCGCGGCCGTTCCACTCGAGGAGAGACGCATGCGCCGGCACCTCGACGATCCCGTCGATGAAGAGGGTCGACATGGTATGGACGAGGATCTCCTGCCGACCGTCGCCGTCCGTGTCGATCGCCTCCATCGCGGCGGGCACGAGCGTCTCGTCGAAATAGCGGGAGCCGAAGGTTTCCGGGCGGTGGCGCTGACGGCCGTAGGTCACGTCCATGTCGATGCGTCTCCCCCCGGGCGCGCTGTGCAATGCGCCGACGGTTCGTCGAAAGCCGGAGGTCTGTCGACGCGGACTTCCGCCGGCCGGGCGCGGCGTTGCGGCGCGCGATTGCGCTGGGGCGCGGGGATGCGGCACTCTGCGCCCGAAATTTCAGGAGGCGCGCGATGATCCCCTATTCGCTGCTCGATCTCTCTCCGATCCCCGAGGGCGCGGATGCCGCGCAGGCCTTGCGCAACTCGATCGATCTGGCGCGGCACGCGGAGGCGGAGGGCTTCGCGCGGGTCTGGTATGCGGAGCATCACAACATGCCCGGGCTCGCCTGCACCGCGACGCCCGTGCTGATCGGGCAGGTCGCGGCGGCGACGTCGCGGATCAAGGTCGGCTCGGGCGGGATCATGCTGCCCAACCACGCGCCGCTGGTGGTGGCGGAGCAGTTCGGCACGCTCGCGCGCCTCTTCCCCGGGCGGATCGAGCTGGGGCTGGGGCGCGCGCCCGGCACGGACATGGCGACGGCGCGGGCGCTGCGGCGGCATCTGAGCCAGGAGGCGTCGGACGGCTTCCCGAAGGAAGTGATGGAGCTGATGGGCTACTTCGCGCCCGAGGCGGCGGAGGCGCCGGTGAAGGCGGTGCCGGCGGCGGGGGCGGACGTCCCGGTGTGGATCCTGGGCTCTTCGCTCTACGGCGCGCAGCTGGCGGCGCATCTGGGGCTGCCCTACGCCTTCGCCTCCCACTTCGCGCCGGCGGCGTTGGAGCAGGCGGCCCATGTCTATCGGGAGCTGTTCCAGCCCTCCGAACGGCTGGCGGCGCCGCGATTCATGATGGCTGTGAACGTCTTCGGGGCGGAGACGGACGAAGAAGGGTTCCGCCTGGCGACCTCGCAGGCGCAGAGCTTCGCCAATCTGCGGCGAGGGGAGCCCGGCCCCCTGCCCCGCCCGGTGGAGGATCTCGGCGCCGTGTTGAGCCCGCAGGAGCGGGCGATGGCGGGCGAGGCGATGTCCATCGCCGCCGCCGGATCGCCCGCCTCGATGCGCGCGCGGCTGGCGGAGCTGATCGAGGCCTATGGGCCGGACGAGCTGATCTTCGCCGCCTCCATCCACGACCATGGGGCGCGCCGGCGATCCCTGCGGATCGCGGCGGAGGCGATGGCGGCGCTCGGCGCGGCGGGGGCGCCCGGGGTGGCGGCGGCGGAGTAGCTCAGCAGTAGCGCTCGGGCCCCACCCATTGGCCGGCGGTGTAGCGGTCGCCATGGGCCCAGCCGACGGGCAGCGCCGCCTCGATGCGGGCCACGTCGCCCTCGGTCAGGCCGAGGCCCATGGCGTCGGCGCATTCGCGAAGATGCGCCACATGCCGGGTGCCGGGGATGGGGATCACGCAGGGCGACTTGGCCAGCAGCCAGGCGTTGGCCAGGGCGGCGGCCGACGTTCCCATCTCCTTCGCCAGGGTCCGCAGGGGCTCGGAGGCCTTCAGGTTCGCCTCCAGGTTCGGCGGCATGAAGCGCGGATTGACCTTCAGGAAGTCGAGGCCGGAGGCTTTTTCCACCGAGGGCGGCCGGTCCGTCAGCAGACCGCGGCCGACGGGGGAGAAGGCGACGAGGGCGGTTCCCTGGCGCTCGCATTCCTGCACCAGGCCCAGCTCGGGCGCGCGGGTCTGCAGGGAGTATTCGGATTGCACCGCGGCGATGGGATGGATGGCGGCGGCGCGGCGCAGGGAGGAGGGCGCGATCTCCGAAAAGCCGATGGACTTGGTCTTGCCTTTGGCGACCAGCGCGGCGAGGGCCTCGGTCACCTCTTCGATCGGGCGGTCGGCCTCGCGCCGATGGACGTAGTAGAGGTCGACGCAGTCGGAGCCCAGGCGCTGCAAGGAGGCGTCGAGGCTCGCCTCCAGATGCTCGGCCGAATTGTCGAAGCAGCGGTTGCCGTCGGCGTCCCGGGTGATGCCGCCCTTGGTGGCGATGACGAAGGTGTCGCGCGCGCCCGGGTTGGCGGCGAGGAAGGCGCCGAGCCAGGTTTCCGACCGGCCCATGCCGTAGACGTTGGAGGTGTCGAGGTGGTCGACGCCCAGGTCGAGGCATTCGCGCAGGATGGCGTGCGAACCTTCCTCGGTGGCCGGACCGTAGAAGTCGGCGAAGGACATGGCGCCGTAGCCGACCGCGGCGACGAGGGGCCCTTGGGACCCGAGCGGGCGGCGAGGACGGTCGGCCGGGGCGGACGGGCTCATGTCGGGCGGTCTCCTGGTTCGGCGGGGTGCGGAGCGCAGAGTTGCCGCGGGGCCGGGGCGTTGTCCAGCCGCGGAGGGGCGCGGGGTTCGGGCGCCCGAGGGACGGCGGCGCGCGCGGCGCTTGAACGGGCGCGGCGGCGGCGCTAGAGCCTGGGGCCGCGGCGGGCCGGTCTAGCTCAGCTGGTAGAGCACCTGATTTGTAATCAGGGGGTCGGGGGTTCGAGCCCCTCGACCGGCGCCGCAAAATCAATAGCCTACAGGGGTTCTTGTGGATCGCCGACGCGCTGCGTCCGCACCGTGTCCGTGCGCCAGAATTGGCTCGGGCGCACGGACCGCGTCAGGGCAGATCTGCGGAATTCTTCAGCAGCCCACCAACTTCTCGGCCAGCGCCGAGTTCGGCGGCAGGGCCTCGCTTCGAGCCAAATAGTGAAGCACCGGCCTCGGAACGGCGTCGGCATCCTTCAGCGTTTCGACCAGCACGTCCTCGGCGCGGTGCAGCCTCTCCATCACCGGCGCGAGCGCCTCGTCGGTCAGCGGCACGGCGTTGGCTTCTTCCTCAAGGGTCTCGCAAAGGGCGAGGGCCGTCTTCCAGGCGGGCTCTGCGTTGGCAGCAGTCGTCGGCGGGGCAAGAAACGTTCGTTGGCGCATAGCAAGTCCTCCTTTGACATAAACTGGTATATATACTGGTATTGGTGTCGGTCAAGGTCTATGTTGCGGTATCGCCGCTCGCGGCCTACCTAGAGGAGATGCGTGAGATGAAGACCGAGAAACTCCTTCTTCTGATTGAGCCGTCGCTGAAGGAAGCGGTTCACGACTGGCGCCGGAGCCAGCCAGACGCCCCTAGCCTTGGCGAAGCCGTCCGCCGCCTCCTTCGTCAGGCCCTCGACGCCGAGGCCGGCAGCCAGACCATTCCGGGCATGCTTCGGGCGGCGAAGAACCGCTCGAACGATTGATCGCGAGAGCCTCGCAATTGACTTAATCGCTCGCTACGCTTTGTTAACGCACTTGTCCTATGCTCCGGACCGCCGCGGGGGTGGCTACGCAGGAGGGCCCACCGTGTCCAAGCTCGGCATTCAACTGACCGCCACGCTTGCCGCCGGCATGTTGATTATGCTGCTCGTTTTGTCTTTGTTGCTCGCGCACTAAGCTTTCAACCCAAGGGATTCGAATGAACCGCCGTAACCGAGGCGGCCCCGGCCGGGGGCCAGCCGGCACCCCGA
>JBCCPD010000344.1:0-4400 GCA_039025075.1 Pseudomonadota bacterium
ACCGCGGCGTTGGACGACGAGCCGCCGCTGGCCTCGATCCTGCGGCGGCGCATCGCCCATGACGGGCCGATGCCGGTACAAGACTTCATGGCGCTGTGCCTGGGGCACGAGGCGCATGGCTATTACCGCACCCGCGATCCTTTGGGCGCGGCCGGGGATTTCATCACCGCGCCGGAGATCAGCCAGATGTTCGGCGAGCTGATCGGCCTGTGGCTGGCCGCGGTCTGGCAGGCCTCGGGCGCCCCGGCGCGCTTCGTTCTGGCGGAGCTGGGGCCAGGGCGCGGGACGCTGATGGCGGACGCCTTGAGGGCGGCCGATCGGGTCCCAGGCTTCGTCGCGGCGGCGCAGATTTGGCTGGTGGAGACCTCCGCCCCCCTGCGGGCGCGTCAGGCGAAGGCTCTGGCGGGGCGCGGGGCCCGCTGGGCGGAGCGAGCCGAGGATCTGCCCGCAGGTCCGTTGTTCTGCGTGGCCAACGAGTTCTTCGACGCTCTGCCGATCCGACAGGCCGTGCGCGCCGGCGGCCGCTGGCGGGAGCGCTGCGTGGGGCTCGATGGCGGTCGGATGGTCTTCGGGCTCGGCCGGGTTCTGCCGCTGGATCTGAACGCGCCGGACGGAACGGTGAAGGAGGAGTCGCCCGCCTCGACCGCGCTCATCGGCGCGCTCGCGGGGCGGATCGCGGAGGAGGGCGGGGCGCTGCTGGCCCTCGACTATGGCGCCGAGGCCCCGCGGGCGGGGGGCGGAGACACGCTCCAAGCGCTGCGCGCGCAGGCCCCTGAGGACCCGCTGGCGCGGCCGGGGGAGGCGGACCTGACCGCCCATGTGGATTTCGCCGCGCTCTCCGCCGCGGCGCGGCGGGCGGGCTGCTCGACCGCGCTGACCCCCCAAGGCGCGTTTCTGGAACGTCTGGGACTGACCGAGCGGGCGCTGGCGCTGGCCCGGGCGGCCGGGGCCGCGGCGGGGGCGGAGGCGGTCGCGGCCGCCCATCGCCGGCTGGCGCATCCGGAGGAGATGGGGACTCTGTTCAAGGCGCTCGCCGTCTGGCCGGCGGGCGGCGCTCGGCCGCCGGGGCTCGAGTGAGGGAGACGGGGATGGAGCGGTTGCGCAGCGCGATCCTGAAAGGCGTGCGCCACGGGTTCTTCACCCGCGCCGGGGGCGTGTCGGACGGCGTCTACGCGTCGCTCAACTGCGGGATCGGGTCCAGCGACGACCGGGACAAGGTGTTGGAGAACCGCGCCCGAGCGGCGGCGGAGATGGGCGTGGCGGCCGACCGGCTGCTGTTCGTGCGACAGGTGCATTCGGCGAAGGCGGTTCCGGTCGAGGGACCGTGGGAGGGCGCGCCGCCGGAGGCGGACGCCATGGTCACGGCGACGCGGGGCCTGGCGCTGGCGGCGCTGGCGGCGGATTGCGTTCCGGCGCTGTTCCACGACCCCGAGGCTCAGGTGATCGGGGCGGCCCATGCGGGCTGGCGCGGCGCGCTGGCGGGAGTGCTGGAGGCGACCTTGGAGGCCATGGAGGCTTTGGGCGCCGATCGCGGCCGGGTGCGGGTCGCGCTGGGGCCCTGCATCTCTCAGGCCGCCTACGAGGTCGGGCCGGAGTTCTTCGAGGCCTTCGCCTCGGACGATCCGGAGGCCGCGCGGTTCTTCGCCGACGGCCCGAACGGGCGGCCGATGTTCGATCTGCCGGGCTATGCGCTGCGGCGGCTGCGCACGGCGGGCGTCGGCGAGGCCGGCTGGATCGGGCTGTGCACGTATGGCGACGCGGCGCGGTTCTTCTCGCATCGCCGGATGACCCATCGGGGGGAGGCGGGCTACGGCCGCCTCGCCTCCGCCATCGTTCTGGAGGGCTGAGCATGCTGCATTTTTCGACGGACGAATTCGCCGCGCGGGCCGAGCGCCTGCGGGCCGAGATGGCGGCGCGCAAGCTGGACGCGCTGCTGCTGTTCGCGCCGGAAAGCCAGTACTGGCTGACCGGCTACGACACGTTCGGCTTCTGCTTCTTTCAGGCGCTGGTGGTGACGCCGGAGCGCATGGCGCTGCTCACCCGCTCCGCCGATCTGCGGCAGGCGCAGCTGACCTCGACGCTGCAGGACATCCGCGTCTGGAAGGACGGCGCCGGGGTCGATCCGACGGCGGACCTGTGGGCGATGCTCGAGGATCTGGGTCTGAGCGGCGCTCGGCTGGGGTGGGAGACGGAGACCCACGGCCTGACCGCCGCCAACGGCGCGCGCGTGTCGGCGCGCCTGGACGGGCGGGCGGAGCTGGTCGACGCCTCCGGCCTCGTCGATGGGCTGCGGCTGATCAAGAGCCCGGCGGAGCTGGCCTATGTGCGCGAAGCGGCCGTGATGGCCGACGCGGCCTTCGACGCGGGGCTGGAGGCGATCCGCCCCGGCGCCGATGAGGGCCATGTGCTGGCGGCGATGCAGGGCGAGGTGTTCCGCCGGGGCGGCGACTATCCCGGCAACGAGTTCATAGTCGGGGGCGGAGAGGCGGCGCTGCTCTGCCGCTATCAGTCAGGCCGCCGGCCCTTGGAGGCGCGCGATCAGATCACGCTCGAATGGGCCGGCGCGGCGAAACGCTACCACTCGGCGCTGATGCGCACGGTCGTGGTCGGGGAGCCGCGGGACGAGCATGTCGCCCTGCACGAGGCCGCCCGCGAGGCGCTGCTCGCCTGCGAGGCGGCGATGACGCCGGGCCGGCCGATGGCCGAGGTGTTCGCGGCCCATGCGGACACCTTGGACGGGGCCGGCTTCGGCGCGCATCGGCTGAACGCCTGCGGCTATTCGCTGGGCGCGGCCTACACGCCTTGCTGGATGGACATGCCGATGTTCTACGACGGCGCGCCGACGATCATGGGCGAAGGCATGGTGTTCTTCCTGCACATGATCCTGATGGACAGCGGCAGCGGCGCCGCGATGACCCTGGGCCGCACCTCGATCGTCGGAGCGGGCGGGGCCGAGCCCCTGTCGCGCTTGAGCCTGGATCTGCCGCGCGCCTGAGGGCTCAGGACGCTTCGGCCCGCGCCTCCATCACCTGGAACGGGACGCCCGGACGCCACTTCGTCTCCCGGATCACGAGGGAGGTCTTCACGCCCGCGACGTTCGGGGCGGCGACGAGCTCTTCGGTCAGAAAGCGCTGGAAGGTGCTCAGATCGGGCGCGACGCATTTGAGGATGAAGTCGATCTCGCCGTTGAGCATGTGGCATTCCCTGACCAGGGGCCAGGCTCGGACGCGGGTCTCGAAGTCGTTGAGGTCGGCCTCGGATTGCTTTTCCAGGGAGACCATGGCGAAGACGCCGACCTCGAAATCCAGCGCGCGCACGTTGACGCGGGCGTGGTAGCCTTCGATGAAGCCGGCCTCCTCGAGGGCGCGGACCCGGCGCAGACAGGGCGGGGCGGAGATGCCGACGCGGCGCGACAGCTCCACGTTGGTCATGCGGCCGTCCTTTTGGAGTTCGGCGAGGATCTTGCGGTCGATGGGGTCGAGCTTGGCGGAGGGCATGGTCGGGGCTTCCGGCGCAGGGCGGTCGGGGAGTTGCGGTCGCGCGGGCGGACCATGCAATAATATTGCGCGGATACGCAAGATTGCGAAAGAGACGGCATGAGCGGAGCCTGGGTGCTGACCGACGGGCGGCCCGGAAACGAAGGGCCGGCGACGGCCTTGGCGGCGGCGCTGGAAGCGCGCGGCTGGCCCCGGGCGAAGGTGGTGCGGGCGGCGCCGACGGCGAAGACGGCTCTGCTGCCGGCGGCGGCCTGGACCACCTGGGGCGCCAAGCGCGGCGGCTGGCCCTTCAGCGGTTATGAGGATCCGTCGGTGTTCGACGCGGAATGGCCGGAGCTGGTGATCTCCGCCGGGCGTCGGTCGGCTCCGGCGGCGGCGGCCATGAAGTCGATCCGGCGGCGGGCCTTGAAGGCGGTGCAGATCCTGGATCCTGGCCTGTCGCCCCGCCGCTTCGACGTGATGGTGACGCCGGAGCATGACGGCCTGGTCGGAGCGGGGATCGTGACCACGCTGGGCGCCTTGTCGCGCGTGGGGCCCCTGGGCCCGCCGCCGGAAGGACCGCCGAGCATCGCGGCGCTGATCGGCGGGCCGAGCGGGTCGGCGCGCTGGTCCGAGGGGGATGGACGGGCTCTGATCGGCGGTCTGTCGGCCGTGCTGAGCGATGGCGTGGCGGTGGAGGCCACCGGCTCCCGCCGCACTCCTGAGGGTCTGCTGGACGCGTTGCGCGCCGCCGGAACTTCGGTCTGGGACGGCGAAGGCGCGAACCCCTATCCGGAAATGCTGCGCGGCGCTTCGGCCGTGGTGGTGACGGCCGACAGCGTCAATCTGGCCTCGGAGGCCGCGAGCGCGGGGCGGCCGGTGCTGGTGGCCCCGGTCTCGGGCCTTGCGCCGAAGCTGCGGCGG
>JBCCPD010000345.1:0-4386 GCA_039025075.1 Pseudomonadota bacterium
CTCCGTCGAAGGCAAGGCCTCCTTGGAAAAGGTCCGCGAGATCTTCCAGCGGGACCTCGGCGATCCCCTGGGCCTCGACGCCTACGCGGCCGCCGCCGCGGTGATCCGGGTGGCCAACGCCAAGATGGCCGGCGCCATCCGCATGGTGTCGCTGTCGCTCGGCGCGGACCCGCGGGACTTCGCCCTCTTCGCCTTCGGGGGCGCCGGCCCCTTGCACGCCGCGGCCCTGGCGCGGGAGCTGGGGGTGCCTCGCGTGCTGGTCCCCGCCCGCCCAGGCCTCACCAACGCCCTCGGCTGCGTGGTGGCGGACTTGCGGCACGACTATGTGCGCACCGTCAACCAGCCGCTGGAAACCGCCGACATGGCCAGCCTGCACGCGGTGCTCGCCGATCAGGCGGCCCAAGGCGAGGCCGCCCTGGCGCGCGAAACCGCCCCCATCCGCGAGATCCGCCGCCTCTTCAGCGCCGACATGCAGTTCATGGGCCAGAGCCACGTGGTCCGCGTCCCGCTCGACGGCCCGGCCCCCAGCCGCGAGGACCTGCGCGCCCGCTTCGAAGCGGCGTATTGGGAGCGCTTCAAGGTCGACCTGGCGGACATCCGCGCCCGCGTCGTCAACCTCAACGTCTCCGTCATCGGCGCGCGAGAGCCGGTCGATCTTTCGGGCCTGCTCGCCGCCGACCGCGCCGCCCCGGCCGAGCCCGCCGGACGCCGCCGCATGTTCTTCGACGGCGCCTGGGTCCAGGCCCCGGTGCACCGCCGCGCCGCGCTCCCCACGGACGTCTCGCTCCCCGGTCCCGCGGTGATCGAGCAACGCGACTCCACGATCGTCATCCCCCCCGGCGACCAGGTGGAAGGCGCCGCCGACGGCAACCTCGTCATCCATGTGGGAGGCGCGCCATGACGCTCGACCCCATCACCCTCTCGGTGATCCAGGCCGGCCTGCAGCAGGTCTGCGACGAGATGGACCTGACCTTCACCCGCGCCGCCTTCTCCCCCATCATCGCCGAGGCGAACGACCGGGCCGACGGCATCTACGCGCCCGAGGACGGCTCGTTGATCGCCCAAGGCCTCGGCGGCCTGCCGGTCTTCGTCGGCGCCATGCAGGACTCCACCCGCACGCTGATCGAAAGGATCAACGCAGGGACGACCGCGCCGCCGCGCCCCAACGACATCTACATCGTCAACGACCCCTATCTCGGCGGCACCCACCTGATGGACGTCCGCTTCGCCCGCCCGTTCTACCGGGACGGAAAGATCTTCTGCTGGCTCTCCAACACCGGCCACTGGCCCGACACCGGCGGCGCCGTGCCGGGCGGCTTCTCCGCCTCCGCCACGGCAGTTGAGCAGGAAGGCCTGCGCCTGCCGCCCGTCCGCCTCTTCAAGGAAGGCGAGCTGGACCCGGAGATCTACGCCATCATCTGCTCAAACATCCGCGTCGCCGACCAGCGCATCGGCGACGTCAAGGCCCAGGCCGCCGCCCTCATGGTCGGCGCGGAGCGCCTCAACGTCCTGCTGGACCGCTACGGCGACGACGTCGTGCGCGAGGCCATCGCCGAGCTGCGCCGCCGCGCCGCCGCCCGCATGCGCGCCCTGATCCAGGAGATCCCCGACGGCGTCTACAGCTCCACCGCCTATGTCGACAGCGACGGCGTGGTCAACGAGCGGCTCGCCATCCGCCTGCGCATCGACAAGACCGAAGGTCATCTGCGCTTCGACTTTTCGGACAGCAGCCCGCCCTGCCTCGGCCCGATGAACTCGGTGATCTCCACCACCCGCTCGTCCGTCTACCTCGCCATGCGCCACATCTTCCCAGAGGCCCCGCTCTCCGCCGGCGCTTTCGAGCCGTTGGAGGTCCCGCGCCCCGAAGGCACCTTCTTGGATGCCCGCTACCCCCGCCCCGTCTCCGGCTGCGCGGCCGAGACCAGCCAGCGCGTCGCCGAGGCGGTCTTTTCCGCCCTGGTCGAGGCGCTCCCCGACCGCGTCGCCGCCTCCCCGGCCGGAACCAGCGGCAATTTCGGCCTGGGCGGGCACGACCCGCAGGCCGGGCGCGACTACGTGATGTATCAGCTCTCCGGCGGCGGCTACGGCGGCAATGCCGACCATGACGGGCTCGCCAACGGCTGCTCCACCATCGGCATCTCGAAGGCCCCGCCGCTGGAAATCATGGAGCAGAATTTTCCGATCCTCTACCGCCGCTACGCCCTGCGCGAGGGCTCGGGCGGGGCCGGCCGCCGCCGCGGCGGCCTCGGCCTAGACTACGAGATCGAGCTGCTGCGCGGCGACGCCACCGCCAGCTTCGTCATGGACCACGGCCGCTTCGGCCCGCCCGGCGCCCTCGGCGGCGAAGACGGCGCGCCCAACGAGGTCGAGGTGATCCGAGACGGCGTCTCCATGACGCCCGAACACCTCTCCAAGGCCCAGGACATCCCCCTCAAGGCCGGCGACCGCGTGCGCGTCCGCACCCCCGGCGGCGGCGGCTTCGGCGACCCGGCCGAACGGGAAGCGGAGCTGATCGAAGAGGACCGCCGCCTCGGCCGCGCGCGCTAGCCCCGCGCCCCGGGCTTGTCCGCCCGCCCTCCGCGCGGCAACGTGCGCCCCCGGCCGAGCCGCCCCCCAGAGGCGGCCGGCCCCCTGGGAGGAGCCGGCATGTCGCCCCGCATCGTCGCCGTCGCCGGCGCCTGCCTCACGCAGTTCACCCTCATCGGCCTTCTGTTCTCCTTCGGCGTCCTTTTCGCCGAGTTGGAGGCGGAGTTCGGCTGGTCCCGCACCGTCGTCGCCAGCGCCACTTCGGCCTCCTTCCTGGTGATGGGCCTCCTGGCCTCCACCATGGGCCGCCTGGCGGACCGCCACGGCCCGCGCCGCGTCCTGGCCGGGGCGGGGACCATGTTCGCCCTCGGCTTCGCCGGCCTCTCGCAGATCTCCGAACCCTGGCACCTGCCGCTCATCTTCGCGCTCTTCATGGGCGTGGGGCTGGCAGGCCACGACGTGGTCACCCTCTCCACCGTCGCCCGCTGGTTCGAGAACCGCCGCGGCATGATGATCGGCATCGTCAAGACCGGGACCGCCGCCGGCCAGGTGACGCTCCCCCCGCTCGCCGCGCTCCTGATCGCGCTCCACGGCTGGCGCGACGCCGTGGCCCTGCTCGGCGCCGGCGCGCTGGCGGCGGTGCTGCTCGCCGCCTGGGCCTTGCGCGCGCCCGCAGACCCGCCTCGCGCCGCCGGCGCCCCGCCGGTGCAGCGCGCGGGCGTGGAGCTGCGCGAGGCCCGCCGAGGCCGCATCTTCTGGACCCTCTGCGCCATCCAGTTCCTGTTCTTCCCCACCCTGATCACCGTCCCCGTCCACCTGGTCGTCCACGGCCGCGACCTGGGGCTGGAGACGACGACCGCCGCCTGGCTTCTATCCGTCTCCGGCGGCGCGAGCGTCGCCGGCCGTCTGACCGTCGGCGCCTTCGTGGACCGGATCGGCGGCCGGCGCGCCTACACGCTCTGCTTCTCCGCGCTCATCGCCGCTCTGACGGCCCTCGCCCTCATCCGCACGCCCGAGCCGCTGTTCCTCGCCGTGGCCTGCTACGGCTTAGCCCATGGCGGCTTCTTCACAGTCGTCGCGCCCACGGTGGCCGAGCACTTCGGCCTGCGCGCGCACGGCGCGATCTTCGGCGCGATCGTGTTCTTCGGCACCCTCGGCGCGGCCGCGGGCCCCATCGCCGCCGGCTGGATCTTCGACGTCACGGGCGCCTACACCCTGGCCTTCGCGGTCCTCGCCGGGGCGGCGGTGGTCGGGCTGGGCCTGTCCGTGCTGCTGCCCGCGCGCCCGGGGGCCACGGCGTCCATGGCCGCTCCGGCGGGCTGATCCTCCAGAGGGGTCGAAAGACCGTCCAACCCTTTGGGCGGGTCTTCCAACGCGGGCGAGGCGCCTAGAAGGATCCTTGCGCTCGCAAGGCCGCCGCCTAGCATCCGGCCTGGATGCGGTCGAGTCGTCTGACGATGTCAGCGGCGTCCAACGCAACGACGGAATCTTCGGGCGGCGCAGCCTTTGCAGGCGCTGCATCGATCGAGGTCTTCCGGGTTGTCGAGAATGCGTTAGCTTCGCATCTCGTTTCGCGATCGCCGCGTCGCCCAGACGCGGGCCCGCACCGCTTTCCGGCCCAGCGAGACGCGTCGAAGGCTTCCGCTGTCGTGGGGGGGGGCGACGGCATGAAAAACACATTTGGTGCCCGCTGCCGGACTCGAACCGGCACGCCCTTGGGGCAAGGGATTTTAAGTCCCGTGCGTCTACCAATTCCGCCAAGCGGGCGACCGAGGTCTTGGTAGGCGCCGCGCACGCCAGAGGCAATCGCCGCCGCGCCGGCGCGAGGCGCCGGAGGTCCGCTGCGCGGCCCTGCAGGAC
>JBCCPD010000346.1:0-4381 GCA_039025075.1 Pseudomonadota bacterium
CAGCGGGCGGCCTCGCGTCGGCCGAGGCGCCGGGGTCAGGCCTGCGGGGCGGCGGCGATGGCGCGCCCTTCGACCAGGGAGCCGGGGCGGAGCCGGCCGGCGGCTTCGACGGCGATCCAGATCGGGCAGGGCGGCGGGAGGCGGCGGCGCAAGGCCCCGGAGGTTTCGAAATGGGCGCGCAGGCCGATGCGCCGGAGGGTCATCTCCACCGGCGCGTCGAGGCCCAGGCCGACTTCGGCCGGCACGCCGTCGATCGTGTCGAAGACAGCGTCGAACGGCTCGGTTTCGTGGGTCGGCAGGGCGCCGTCGGGACCCGAGCCGGTCATGCCCGTCGGAAACGGAAAGCCGCCCGAGAAGAACCCGGGCGACATGCCGAGACGCTCGGCGTTTCCGCGGAGGGCGGGACGACGCGGCGCGTTCCGACCGCGCGGGACGGCGCGGCCCCGTCATCGCGGATGGGCTCAGCCCTCGGTCTGCTCCAGCCAGGCGATCAGGGCGGCGCGGTCTTCGGGCTTGCGCAGGCCGGCGAAACCCATGGAGGGGCCGGGGGCCCAGGACTTGGGGTTCTCGAGGAAGGCGAAAAGGGCCTCGGGCGTCCAAGCATCCTCCCCCGTGGCGGAGAGGGCGCCGGAATAGCCGAAGCCGGCGACGGCGCCGATGCCGCGGCCGACGACGCCGTTGAGGTGAGGGCCGGTGCCGTCCTCTCCATTGACCTTGTGGCAGGCCTTGCACTTGGCGAACACCCGCTCGCCCCGCGAGGCGTCTGCGGAGGCCAGGAGGGTCGGCAGGTCCATCGCCGGAGCGTCGTCCCCGGCGCCGTCGTCGGTTTCCAGCTCGATGGCGTAGGCATATTTGTGATCGCCGCCATGCTCGCCCTCGAACAGGGCCTGAGCGAAGAATTGGACGCCCAAATATACCAGCAGAGCGCCGACCAGCGCCCCGATGACCTTGTTGATCTCCATCGTGTCCATGGCGTTCCGCCTTTGTCGTTCCGCGCCTTCGCCGCCGCCGACGGGGCGCGCGATGCGGCGCGAACCACGCCTGCATACCGCCGTCGACGCTGGGCTTCGTGCGCGGAGCTAACCGCTTCCTCCGCCCCCTCGCAAGCTCTATAACCCGCGACCCATTGACCGAAGGTTCATGCCGCGCGCGGAGCCGAGGTCGTCCCCGTTTCGACCGGAGCGCCGCGATGACCGAAAGCCAGAAGATCGCCTTCCAGGGGGAGAAGGGCGCGTATTCGCACATGGCCTGCCGCCAGGCGCATCCGGAGCTGGAGGCGATGGCCTGCAAGACCTTCGAGGAGACGATCGAGGCGTGCAGGTCCGGGGCCGCCAAGTTGGCGATGCTGCCGGTTGAGAACTCGACCTACGGGCGGGTGGCGGACATCCATTCGCTGCTGCCGGACAGCGGGCTCTACATCATCGGGGAGACCTTCGTGCCGGTGGCGATCCAGCTGCTGGGGCCGAAGGATGCGCGGCTGGAGGCGGTGGAGGAGGCGCAGAGCCACACGGTTCTGCTGGGCCAGTGCCGGGAGTTCCTGCGCTTGCGCGGCATCCGCGCGGTGGTCGGCGCCGACACCGCCGGCAGCGCGGCCCAGGTGGCGCGGGAGAACGACCCGCGGCGCGCGGCGCTGGCCAGCGCGCTGGCGGCGGAGGAGTACGGGCTGGAGATCCTGGCCGAGGACGTGCACGACCACGCCCACAACGCGACCCGCTTTCTGGTGATGTCGCGCCAGAGGATCGAGGCGGAGCCGAGCGCCGAAAAAGTGCTGACCACCTTCATCTTCGAGGTGAAGAAC
The DNA here is from genome assembly GCA_039025075.1 of Pseudomonadota bacterium. Taxonomy (GTDB): domain Bacteria; phylum Pseudomonadota; class Alphaproteobacteria; order Rhodobacterales; family Rhodobacteraceae; genus Albimonas. Next base: position 1,799 of record JBCCPD010000346.1, read on the forward strand.
CGTCCCGCGGCGCTTTACAAGGCCATGGGCGGGTTCGCGACGAACGGCATCAACATGGTCAAGCTGGAGAGCTACATGACCGACGGGTCCTTCACGGCGACGCAGTTCCTGGCGGACATCGAGGGGCATCCGGAGGAGCAGCGCGTGCGCTGGGCGATGGAGGAGCTGGGCCATTTCACTAATTTCCGGCGGGTGCTCGGCGTCTACCCGGCGCACCCGTATCGGGAGACCGCGGGAGGGTGAGAGGGCTTCGGGGGCGGGGCGGCGTCGGTCTTGGCGCTCGCGGGACATGCGCGTCGTTTTCAGGGTCGCGCCGGTGCAGGGGGGCGCCCGCAGCTTCGACGACGGTTTTCGACGCGGTTCGGTGCGCGCCCGTCGTCGGCTGAGGAGGACGCCGACGCGGCGTAGGACCGAGGCCTCGGCCGGCCGGGTCGTCGGGCGACTTCGGAGTCCCGTTCAGGCCGTGCGGCGCGAGGCTCCGAAGATTTGTTCGGCCAGACGCCCCAGCCGGCCGGCGCGGCGCGGATCGCCGGCGTCGAATTGGGCGTCGAGTGCATCGGCCTGGGCTTCTTGGGAGGCCAGCTCCATCGCCCTTCGGTGCACGGCGCGCCAGGCCGCCGCGTCGGCGGCTGCGGCGCGGCGGCCGAAAGCGTCCGCCCGGCGGGCGGCCAGATCCGGCGCGGCGGCGCCGTATTCGTCGAACAGCAGTCGGGCCTTGGCCTCGACCTCTCGCGCATTCATGGGTTTCCTCCTGCGATGGACGCGGGAAGCGCGCTTCTTTGAGATACGCTACGCATCCAGGATGACCCTGGGTTGAAGCGGCGTCCAGTTTCCATCACGGCAACGTGCGGCCGACCCGGAGAGATGGGACTGGCGTTCACTGCGTGAAAGTCGTAAGTCAACCTTATCGAATTCAGGCCGAGGAGACCCCGCCGATGCTGATGCCCCGCAAGAAGACCCCCGAGCTGAAGCTGCCCCTCGTCGGGGGCGGCGCCTTCGATCTGGACGCCGATCCGGGCGCGGAGCGGGGCACGCTGCTGGTCGTGTATCGCGGCCTGCATTGCCCGCTCTGCGTGCCGTATCTCAAGGAGCTGGACGAGATCACGCCGCAGCTGGCCGAGCGCGGCGTTACGGCGCTGGCGCTGTCGACGGACGACGAGGATCGGGCGGCGCAGATGAAGGAGAAGGTGGGCGCGGCCGACGTGCGCTTCGCCCATTCGCTGCCGCTGAGCGTGGCGAAGGAGTGGGGGCTCTACATCTCCACTTCCAACGGCAAGACCTCGGCCGGCGTGGTGGAGCCGGATCTCTTCGCCGAGCCGGGGCTGTTCCTGGTGAGCCCGGGGCGGTCGCTCTACTTCGCGTCGGTGCAGACGATGCCGTTCATGCGGCCGCCGCTGAAGGGCCTGCCGCAGACCTTGGATTTCGTGATCGAGAAGTCCTATCCGGCGCGCGGCGAGTATGACGGGGCCATCGCGGCCTGAGCGTCGCGGCCGATTTGACGGACGGGCCCGGCGCAGGGAGACTGCGCCGGGTTTTTCATGGGAGGCGGCGGCGATGGACGGGAGCTTCGCGGGCGAGGTCGGGCATGGCGAGCTGGTCGGCCGGCCGTTCGAAGAGGTGCGCGCGGCGATCCGGGCGGAGCGCTATCGCGGGCATACCGCGGGGCTGGCGCCGGGGCGGCTGCAGGTCAACCTGGCGATCCTGCCGCAGGCGGAGGCCGAGGATTTTCTGGCGTTCTGCCGGGCCAATCCCAAGCCGTGCCCTCTGGTGGGGATGAGCGAGGCGGGGTCCTCGATGCTGCCGCAGATCGGGGCGGACGTGGACGCGGCGACGGATGCGGCGGGCTATGTGGTCTGGCGCGACGGGGAGCCGGTGGAGGAGCGGGCGGAGGTCGCCTCGCTCTGGCGCGACGATCTGGTGGCCTTCGCGCTGGGCTGCTCCTTCACCTTCGAGCGGGCGCTGGGCGAGGCGGGGATCGCGATGCGGCATATCGAGCTGGACCTGACGGTGCCGATGTTCCGCACCTCGATCCAGACGGCGCGGCGCGGGGCCTTCGGCGGCGGCATGGTGGCGAGCCTGCGGGGCGTGCCCGAGGCGCAGCTGGAGACGGCGCGGGAGGTGACGGGGCGCTACCCCTGGGCCCATGGCGAGCCCATCCATGTGGGAGATCCGGCGGCGATCGGGATTTCCGACATCGGCTCGCCCGACTGGGGCGATCCGCTGCCGCCGGCGGAGGGCGAGGTTCCGGTGTTCTGGGCCTGCGGCGTGACGCCTCAGAACGCGTTGCGCGAGGCGCGGCCTGGGTTCTGCATCACCCACCGTCCCGGCGGCATGCTGATCGCCGAGCGGGGGGAGATGGAAGAGACGGCGCTGATCTGAGGGGAGAGGCTTTCGGACCCTCGTCCGAGCTGCGCTCGACCCTCGGCCCCGCCCGCGCTCTCCCCTGAAAGCCTATCCGCCGCCCGCTTGCGAAGCCGATTCGTCCGCCGGGTCAAGGCTCGCGCAGCGCAGCGGAGCGACTGGCCTTCTTCAGGCCGGCTCGGCCTTGAGGCGGCGGACGACTCGGCGCACGCTCGAGCAAGA
>JBCCPD010000347.1:0-4370 GCA_039025075.1 Pseudomonadota bacterium
AGCACATCCAGCAGCTCGGCGTATTGCGCGTCGGTCATGCCTTTGGCGCGGGCCGAGGCGGTGTGGGAATGGGCGCAGTAGGAGCAGCCGTTGGAGGCTGAGACGGCGATGTAGAGCAGCTCCTTGGTCAGAGCGTCGAGGGCGCCGGCGCGCATCGTGGTGGAGACCTCGGCCCAGACCTTGCGAAGCAGCGCGGGGTCGTGGGCGAGGGCGCGCCAGTAGTTGTTGACGAAGTCTCCGCCGCGGGCGGCGCGGATGTCGGCGAAGACCTCGGCGGCCTCGGGCGAGAGCTGATCGTCCGAGAGCAGCGTGACGGTGGACATGGCGGGCCTCCCCTCCCTGGTTTTGCTTTGGGGCGGAGGATGGGGCGCGCGGCGCGGCGCCGCAAGAGGCGCAGGAGCCCGGTCAGGCCCTCGCGCCGCCCTGCGGGCGAGCGCCTCGGCCCCGCCCGAACTCCCGCCTCGAGCTCCTGCGCTTCGGCGCGAGGCGGCCGAGCGATCAGTTGGCGTTGAGGCCATGGGTGCGGCTGCCGAGGACGTCTTTCCAGCGCGCCTCCTCGGCGATGACGTCGGCGGGCGCGGCGGAGGGATCCATGACCTTGAGCACGCGGAGCGCGGCATCGAAGACCGGCGCGTCCTTCAGAAGCGTGTTCCCGCCATGGCCGTCGGCGGCGTAGGCGGTCCAGCGCTGCAGGAACCCGCCCTCGCCATAGGCGGAGCCGACGTACTGAGCGCCGTCCTCTGCGACGATGAGGTAGACGCCGCCGACCGAGGCGAGGAGGCCGCGCCAGGAAGACGGCAGGGTCGGCACATCCTTCACTCTGCTTCCGAAACGCTCGAAGCCCGGCCAGTCCGGGTCGCGGACGGCGGCCCGCAGCTCCAGGATCGGCTTTGGGTTCCTGTCGGTCCATTGCGACCAGGCGATGGCCCCCCTGCCCCAGTCGATGACGACGCGGCCGGCGAGGTCGTTCAGCTCGGACACGCGATCGAGGTCGTAGAGGGCGCGGTCGCCCGAGCCTTGGTCGAGGTCTCCGCCGTGGATCGAGAGGCGGGGGCGGCGGTCCAGGTCGTCGAGGCTCGACCAGCGGGCGAGGATGCGGTGCGAGCCGACATAAAGCGCGGACGTTCCGACCTCGGCGACGAATTGGTGGACCAGCTCGACCCCTTTGTAGGGGCTGTGCGCTTCGGGCCGCTGGACGGAGGCGAAGTCGTCGAAGGCGTCGCGGCCGCGGACCCAGCAGGCGAGGCCGCGACGGTCGTGGCGGACGAGACGGCTTTTCTCCGCGGCGACGCCTCGCCGTTCCAGCAGCTCTTGGAAGAAGAAGTCCGTCACCTCGGGGTCCAGCCGGCGTCGTCGCGCTCGGCCAGCGGCGGGCCGAGGGAGGTGACGGCGCCGGGGGTTTCCTCGAGGCGGGGGACGACGCCGGGGACGGCGACCTCGCCGAGGGTCTCGTGGGCGAGCTTGACCACCGCCTCGCGGGCCCAGAGGTGGGGGTCGGCCATGGTCTCGGCCACGTCGAAGATGGGGCCGGCGGGGGTGCCGGCCTCGGCGCAGGCGGCGAGGGCTTCGGCGCGGGTGACGGAGCGGGCCCAATCCTCGACGATGCCGTTGACTTCTCCTCGGCGCTCGATCCGGGCGGGGATGGCGGCGTAGCGGGGGTCCTCGCCCAGCTCCGGCCGGCCCATGGCGACGGCGAGATCGGCCCACATGCGGTCGGTGGCGCAGGCCAGCGCGATCCAGCCGTCGCGGCACTCGTAGGAGTTGTGAGGGACCGAGCGGTGGGTTTCAGAGGCCATGCGGTGGCGCACGGTTCCCTCGCCGTGGAAAGCGGGAGCGAGTTCGTCGAGGAAGCGCCAGATTCCTTCGAAGAGCGCGAGGTCGACGCGCTGGCCTCGGCCCGTCTTGCGGCGCGCTTCGACGGCCAGGAGGGCGCCGTAGGCGCCGTAGAGGCCGGAGACGTAGTCGGCGAGGGCGGAGATGCCGGTCAGCAGCGGCGGGCCGTCGGGCATGCCGGTCAGATGGGTGAGGCCGGCATAGCCCTCGGCGATGCGGGCGAGGCCGGCGAGGTCTTTTTTGGGGCCGGTCTGGCCCCAGCCGGTGACGCTGAGCATGATCAGGCCGGGGTTGTCGGCGCGCAGGCTCTCGAAGGAGAGGTTCCAGCGGTCGAGGGTGCCGGGACGGAAGTTTTCTATGACGACGTCGGCGCCCTTGGCGAGGTCGCGGAAGCGGGCGGCGCCCGCTTCGGTGCGCAGATCCAGGGGCAGCGAGCGCTTGTTGCGGGCGTCGGAAAGCCACCACCAGGTGTCCCCGGCGGGGGAGCGGGTGCCGAGGCGGCGCAGGGGGTCGCCATGGCGGGGCATTTCGACCTTGAGGACCTCGGCGCCGAACTCGGCGAGGGCGCAGGCGGCGAAGGGGCCCGCGACGATGGTGGCGCAGTCGAGGACGCGCAAGCCGTCGAGGGGGCGGGGGCCGGGCGTGGGGGCGTCGTGAGGGGCGGGCATGGGCGGTCTCCGGCAGGGGCGCGCCCCGTCGGAGCGGCTGGGCGCGGAGCATCGGGGCAGGCGGGCGGCGCGGCAAGGGTTCTACGTTGCGGTCGGCCGCCGCCGCGCACGCGGACGTCGCGAGCCGAGTCGTCCCGCGGGTCAAGGCTCGCGCAGCGAAGCGGAGCGACCCCGCCTCTTCGGCGGGGCTTGGCCTTGAGGCGCGGGGCGACTCGGCGGACGCTCGATCAAGGCCCCGTGCGGGCCTTCCCCAGCAAACAGCGGTCTTCCTATCCGCTCCTCCCGACGCCCGCCGTTCCGGGCGCCTGCGCGACCGCGCGCGAGCCCCCTCTTGACTCCTTTGGGGGGGCTCAAGGAGCCCGGAGGGGAGGCCCCCCGCCCTTGACGCCGACGCGCCGCGGGAAGAGGGTCCGCCGCGACAGCGGGGCCGGGACCTCGCGCGCAAGGGAGGACCCGCCATGAGCTTCAACGCCCTGATCGTCGAGCGGAACGAAGAGACGAAGGAGACCTCGGCCGGGATCCAGTCGATCGAGCTCGACCGGCTGCCCGAGGGCGACGTGGTGGTGGCGGTCGAGCACTCGACCGTGAACTACAAGGACGGGCTGTGCCTGACCTCGGGCGGCGGGCTGGTGCGCCAGTACCCGCACGTCCCGGGGATCGACTTCGCCGGGACGGTCGAGAGCTCCGAGGACGGGCGCTACACGCCGGGCGACAAGGTGGTGCTGACCGGCTGGCGCGTGGGCGAGGTGCATTGGGGCGGCTATGCGCAGAAGGCGCGGGTGAAGGCGGACTGGCTGGTGCCGCTGCCCGAGGGGCTGACGACGCGCCAGGCGATGGCGGTGGGGACGGCCGGCTTCACCTCGATGCTGGCGGTGATGGCGCTGGAGGATCACGGGCTGAAGCCGAGCGACGGGCCGGTGCTGGTGACGGGCGCGGCGGGGGGCGTGGGCTCGGTCGCGCTGGCGCTGCTGGCAGCGCTGGGGCACGAGGTGGCCGGCGTCACCGGGCGGCCGGAGACGGCGGAGTATCTGAAGGGCCTGGGCGCCTCGACGATCGTGGCGCGCGAGGAGATCAACGAGACGGTGAAGCGGCCGCTGGAGGCGGAGACCTGGGCGGGCTGCGTGGATGCGGTCGGAGGCGCGATGCTGGCGCGGGTGCTGGGGCAGCTGAAATACGGCGGCTCGGCGGCGGCGGTGGGGCTGGCCGGGGGCGCGGGGCTGCCGGGATCGGTCATTCCCTTCCTTCTGCGCGGGGTGAACCTGCTGGGCATCGACAGTGTGATGCAGCCCTACGAGAACCGGCTGCGCGCCTGGGGCCGGATCGCCAAGGACCTGCCGATGGACAAGCTGGAGGCGATGGTCCAGCCGGCGGTGCTGAGCGACCTGCCGGCGCTGGGCAAGGCGATCCTGAAGGGCCAGGTGAAGGGGCGCGTGGTGGTGGACGTGAACGCCTGAGGTTTCGCGGCGGGCGTTCGTTCGGACCCTTCAGCCTCCCTCTCGGTCGGCTTCGGCCCCGCCCGAACTCCCACCGCCGCTTCGACGGCCGACGGAGAGCAGCGGGTTGAAACCCGCCCTACGGTCGGCGCCCAGCGCTGAGGCTCGGGCGAGCCGAGTCGTCCGCCGGGTCAAGGCTCGCGCAGCGCAGCGGAGCGACCCCGCCTCTTCGGCGGGGCTCGGCCTTGAGGCCCCGCCAGACTTGGCGTTGAACGCCGAAGGGCGACTCGGCGCACGCTCGAAGCAGAGCCCCTGCGGCTCTTCCCCAGCAAAGGCGATCTTCCTCCAAGCCGCTGCAACGCCGGCCGTAGGGCGGGTTTCAACCCGCTGCTCTCCGTCGGCCGTCGAAGCGGCGGTGGGAGTTCGGGCGGGGCCG
>JBCCPD010000348.1:0-4349 GCA_039025075.1 Pseudomonadota bacterium
ACGACGGCGGGGTTCGCGCGGGAGCGTCCGGCGGCGGTGGCGGGGTTCGGCGGCTACCCTTCCGTCCCCGCGCTGAGCGCCGCGACGCTGCTGCGCCTGCCGCGGCTGATCCATGAGCAGAACGGCGTCATGGGCCGGGTGAACCGTCTTTTTTCGTCTCGCGTCGACGCGCTGGCGATGGGGACGCCGCTGGCCTCGCCTCCGGCCAACGCGGTCGACATCGGCAACCCGATCCGGGATGCGGCGCGGGAGGCGATGGCGACGCCCTATGCGCCGCCGAGCGAGGGGCCGGTGGAGGTGCTGGTCTTCGGCGGCTCGCAGGGCGCCTCCGCCTTCTCCCGCCTGATCCCGGCGGCGATGGCGGCTCTGCCCGACGCGATGCGCGGCCGCCTCAAGCTCACCCAGCAGGCCCGCGAGGGCGAGGCCGAGGGCGTGCGCGCGGCCTACGATGCCGCCGGCATCGCCGCCGAGGTCGCGCCCTTCTTCGACGACCTGCCCGGGCGCATGGCCAGGACGGCGCTGGTGATCTGCCGCTCCGGCGCCTCCACCTGCGCGGAGATCGCGGCGGTCGGGCGGCCCTCGATCCTGATCCCCTTCCCGGCGGCGCTCGACGACCATCAGACGGCCAACGCCAGACCGTTCGAGGCGGCCGGCGCCGCCGTCCTCGCCCCCGAAGCCGGGTTGACCCCGGAGGCGCTCTCGGGGCACATCCGCGCCGTTCTGGAGCAGCCGGCGCGCGCCGCCGCCATGGCCGCCGCCGCCCGCGCCTTCGGACGCCCCGACGCCGCCTCCGCCCTCGCCGATCTGGTGGAGCGGGTGGCGGACCGCCAGCCTCTGGAGACACGCCCATGAGCCCCGCCACTCGCCTCCCGCAATCCATCGGCCCGATCCATTTCGTCGGCATCGGCGGCATCGGCATGTCCGGGATCGCCGAGGTGCTGCTGAACCTGGGCTACGACGTGCAGGGCTCGGACCTGCGCGAAAGCGAGATCACCAAGCGGCTGCGGGAGCATGGCGCGCGGGTGATGATCGGGCAGACGGCGGAGAACCTGGCGGGGGCGGAGGTCGTGGTGATCTCCAGCGCCATCAAGCGGGGCAATGCGGAGCTGGACGCGGCGCGGGCCGCCGGCCTGCCGGTGGTGCGGCGGGCGGAGATGCTGGCGGAGTTGATGCGCCTGAAGTCCAACGTCGCCGTGGCGGGGACCCATGGGAAGACGACGACGACGTCGCTGGTCTCGGCGGTGCTGGATGCGGGGGGGGTCGATCCGACGGTGATCAACGGCGGGATCATCCACGCCTACGGCTCGAACGCTCGGCTGGGGGCCGGCGAATGGATGGTGGTGGAGGCGGATGAGAGCGACGGGACGTTCGTGCGCCTGCCCGCGACGCTCGCCATCGTCACCAACATCGATCCGGAGCACCTGGACCATTACGGCGATTTCGACGGAGTGAAGGACGCCTTCGAGAGTTTCGTGGCGAACATCCCCTTCTATGGGGCCGCGATCTGCTGCCTCGACCATCCCGAGGTGCAGAGCCTGGTGGCGCGGCTGGATGACCGGCGGGTCATCACCTACGGGTTTTCCCTGCAGGCCGACGTGATCGGCGTGAACCTGCGCTACGAGGACGGCGCGGCGGTCTTCGACGTGATCGCGCGGCTGCGCGACGGCGCGGCGCGGGGAGAGCGTCGGATCGAGGGGCTGCGCCTTCCGATGCCCGGCGAGCACAACGTGCAGAACGCTTTGGCGGCGGTGGCCGTGGGGCTGGAGCTGCGCCTGCCCGACGCCGCCATCCGGCGCGCGCTGGCGGAGTTCGGCGGCGTCAACCGGCGCTTCACTCAGGTGGGGAACTGGAACGGCGCGCGGATCATCGACGATTACGGCCATCACCCGGTGGAGATCGCCGCGGTGCTGAAGGCGGCGCGGCAGGCGGCCGGGCGCGGCCGGGTGATCGCGGTGCATCAGCCGCATCGCTACACTCGGCTGGCCTCGCTGTTCGAGGATTTCTGCACCTGCTTCAACGACGCCGACGCGGTGGCCATCGCCGATGTCTACGAGGCCGGGGAGAGCCCGATCGAGGGCGCCGACCGCGACGCCCTGGTGGACGGCCTGCGCCGGCACGGGCACCGCGACGCCTCGGCGCTGGAGGCGCCCGAGGCGCTGGCGGAGTTCGTGGCGGGCAAGGCCGGGCCCGGCGACTACGTGGTGTGCCTGGGCGCGGGTTCCATCACCGGCTGGGCGCGGGCGCTGCCCGAGCAGCTGGACGGGCGGGACGCGGCGGTTCCGTTTCGTTTTGAGCGCGCATCCGTCCCTAGACGGCGCGGCTTTGCTGGCGCGCCTGCCGACGGCGCGAGGGCGGATGGAGGCGATGCGGCCGCTGGCGCCGCTCAGCTGGCTGCGCGTGGGCGGGCCGGCGGAGGTTTTTTTCTCGCCTCTCGACGCCGAAGACCTGTCAGCGGTGCTGGCGGGGACGCCCGAGGACGTGGCGGCGACGCCGCTGGGGCTCGCCTCCAACCTGATCATCCGGGACGGCGGGCTGCCTGGGCTGGCGGTGCGGCTGGGGCGCGGCTTCGCGGGCGTCGAGCGGCTCGAGGGGGATCGGCTGCGGCTCGGCGCGGCGCTGCCGGATCGGCGGGCGGCGGAGGCGGCGGCGGATCAGGGTCTCGCGGGGCTGGAGTTCCTGCGCACCATTCCCGGCGCGATCGGCGGTGCGGCGCGGATGAACGCCGGCTGCTACGGGGATTACATGGCCGACGTCTTCGTGGAGGCGGAGGGCGTGGCGCGGGACGGGCGCCGCATGCGGCTGGGTCCGGCGGACATGGGGTTCTCGTATCGCGCGACGGCGCTGCCCGAGGGCCTGATCCTGACTTCGGTCACCGTGCAAGGGCGGCCCGACGCGCCGGAGGCGATCCGGGCGCGCATGGAAGACCAGATCGCGCGGCGCGACGCCTCCCAGCCCACCAAGGAGCGGACCTGCGGGTCGACCTTCGCCAATCCGGCCGGCTTCTCCTCCACCGGGCGCGCGGACGATCCGATGGATCTGAAGGCCTGGAAGCTGATCGAGGACGCCGGCTGCAAGGGCCTGCGCCGGGGCGGGGCCGCGATGTCCCAAAAGCACGCCAACTTCATGGTCAACGCGGGGGGCGCGACGGCCGAGGATCTTGAGTCTCTCGGCGAAGAGGTGCGCGAAAGGGTTTTCGATTCCACAGGAATCCGGCTAGAGTGGGAAATCAGGCGGATCGGGTTGCCGGCCGCTTGACCTCGCCCTGTCGAGCGGGCGATGTGAACGAGGAAAGAGGCGAGTCGTGTTGATCCAGGACAACCTGGGCGTGCGCGACCGGACAAGAGCAGGCGAGCGGATCCATGCCGCGCAACCGCGCCCCCCGCGTGGCCGTCCTGATGGGCGGTCCATCGGCCGAACGAGAGGTGTCTCTCGTTTCGGGCCGGAAATGCGCCGACGCGCTGGCGGCGGGCGGCTTTTCGGTGATCGAGATCGATGCCGGAGGCGACCTGCCCGCGCGCCTGGCCGAGGAAACCCCCGACGTGGTCTTCAACGCCCTGCACGGCCGCTGGGGCGAGGACGGCTGCGTGCAGGGGCTGCTGGAATGGCTGCGGATCCCCTACACCCATTCGGGGGTGCTGGCCTCGGCGCTCGCCATGGACAAGCCCCGCGCCAAGGAGGTTTTCGCGGCCAACGGGCTGCGCGTGCCGGCCGGGCGGCTGGTCTGCAAGGCGGAGGCCGCCGGCGCGCATCCGCTCGCGCCGCCCTACGTTTTGAAACCCCACAATGAGGGCTCTTCCGTCGGCATCCATATCGTGGGCGAGGGCGCGAACGGGCCGGCGCAGCTCGACCCCGGGGGGCCCGAGGTGCTGCTGGCCGAAGAGTTCGTGCCGGGACGGGAGCTGACGGTGGCGGTGAAGGGGGGAGAGCCGCTGGCCGTCACCGACATCGTCGCCAAGACCGGCTGGTACGACTTCGAGGCGAAATACGCCGACGGCGGCTCCGACCACATCGTGCCTGCGGAGATCCCCGCCGAGGTGGCCGAGGCGGCGATGCAGGCGGCCGCGAAGGCGCATCGAGCGCTGGGCTGCCGGGGCCTCTCGCGCGCCGATTTCCGCTGGAACGAGGGGCGCGGCGTCGACGGCCTTTTCATTCTCGAGGTCAACACTCAGCCGGGCATGACCCCGACGTCGCTGGCGCCGGAACAGGCGGCGCATCGCGGGATGACCTTCGAAGCGCTCTGCGCCTGGCTGGTGGAGGACGCCTCGTGCGGGCGCTGATCCTCGCTGCAAAGCCCCTCCGGCCCGCGCGCCGAAGCTTCGGCGCCGGGGTGGGCGGGCGGGAGGCGGCGG
>JBCCPD010000349.1:0-4345 GCA_039025075.1 Pseudomonadota bacterium
ACCATGAAGAAGGCGTCGCCATCTATCGCCACGTCCAGATCGCCGCCCGTCCGCTCCATCGCGCCGGCCGTCATGTCGGTGCGGCGCACCCGCGCCTCGGTCATCGAGAGCGACGCGGCGCCGTCGGGCGCGGCGCGTATGAACTCGGAGAACACCACGCCTTCGCGGCGGAACCCGGTCGTCGACATGTTCGCCAAGTTGTTGGCGATGGTCGTCATTTCCTTGCGCAGACCGGACAGCCGGCTCAGGGACAGGTAGGCGGCGTTATCCATCGTCGAGCGACTCCATGATTTGCTGCCGCATGCGGCGCGCCTGTTCGAGCGCCTCGCGGCTCGTCGCGAGGCCCGGCTCAGAAGGCGGCGGATCCGATTCGGCTCCCTCAGCCATCCAAGCGGCGAGCGCGCGTCGACGCGCGTCCCGATCCCCGTCGGCCGCGGCGCTCCAGTCGCCGGCCCGCCACGCCAGACCCGCAGGCTCGTCGCCTTCGCCGCGCAGACGCTCCAACGCCGCCGCGTGGCGGCCGTCCGCCGCCAAAGCCTCGGCCTCGACGCGCGAGGCGCGATCGGGATCGACGGGCTGCAGCAGGATCAGCGCGTCGGCGGGCCGACCCAAGGCCACCTGAGCGCTCGCCGCCGCCAGCCGGCCGTCATCGCCGCCGCGCGCCACGACGGGCGCCAGCACATCGCGCGCGACGTTGCCGAGACCGATGAGGATGAGCTGGCGGGCGACCGCCGTGCGCGCCGAGTCCCAAGCGGCGGTCGCGCCGAGTGCGTCCAGGTGCGCGAGCACCGCCTGCGCGTAGTCCGGCGGTCCCACGGCCTCGGCCTGGGCGTCCTTGAGGATCGACCGCAGCGCAGCGTCGAGATCCTCCTGTCGACCCGGCCTCGCCTCTTTCTCCAAAGCCACCAGGTCCAGCACCTCTCCCAGTTCGTTGCGGCCGGCGCGGCCGAAAAGCTCGGCCACCAGCAGACGACGACCGAGCGCCGTGCCGTCGCGCGACGCGGACGCCGCGCCGAGTCGTTCCACGAAGCTCACGTCCAAGGCGCCGTCCTGCGCCAGGCTCCGCTCAGCGATCTCCAGCAAGGCTTCGGCGCCCACGTCGTCGCGCGCCTCCGCAGCCCGCAGCAGCAGCGTCTCGCCGCGCCCGACCTCGCCGCGCGCGAGCGCCAGGCGCCCGGCGGCGAGGTCCCATCGCCGCCCGTGATCCCCGGGCGCTCGATCGACCAGAAGGCGCATCGCTTCGGCGAGATCGAGCGCGCCGTCCGCGATCAGCGTCTCGAGCGCCTGGGGACCGAGACGGCGGCGCAGCAGCAGCGGCAGCGCCTCGAAGCCGGACAGCATGCCGTCGCGCCAGGCCGCGTCGGCGACGTCGAGGGGCGATGGCGACAGACCCGCCGCGAGCCGCCAGGCGGCCGTCGGACCGGAGCAGGCCTCCGCCTGCGCCAGCGCGCCGGCCGCATCCACGCGGCCCCTTTCGACGACGGCGGCGGCGTCGGCCAGCATCGCGCCCTCGGGCGGAAACGGCGAGATCTTCGCCAGGGTCTGAGCGGCCTCGGCCCCGAGGCCGAAGCGGATGTAGAGCCTCGCCACATCCATCGCCGCCTCGACCGAAGGACGGTCGAATTCCTCCACCAGCCTCGCGCGCAACGCGGAGAGCTGCCCGTAGAAATCCTCGTCCTCGCCCCAGTCCGCGGCCCGCAGCCACTCGTCGGAGGGGCAGATCCTTTGGGGCCGGCGTGCGACGGCTCGACCGCGATCATCGTCGAACGCCGTCGCGGCGCGGATCTGGACCTGGTCGCTCGGATCATCGCGGTCGACGGAGCCCTCCGCCCGGTCCGCCTCCGCTGGGGTCGACCTCTTATCCGATGCGGATTGATCGGCCGCGGCCGCGCGCAACCGACCGTCCAAGCCGGGATCTTCGAGAGGCGCCGCCGACCGCGGCTCGACGGCGGGAACGGGCGGAGCCGAGGGCGGCCGGGCCGGCTCCGGATCCTCCTCTCCGCGCAGGTTCACCAAGCCCTGGTCGACCGCGCGGCCGAGCTGGCGAAGCAAGGCTTGCTGAGCCGCGGCGACGTCGCGGGCCATATCCTCAGCTGAAGGCGGCCTCGGGCTGGACGGCGGCGCGTCCGTCGACGCGGCGGCCTCGGCCGGCGCGGCGGCCGGCCTCCGGGCGGGTTCGGGCGGCGCGGCCGAGGGTTGCGCAGCCTCGTCGGCCGCCGCCGCGACCGGCGCGGGGCGCGGCGAGGGCGGTCTGGGCGCCGGCGGGCCCGATGGCACGCGCTCGCGCACGTCGATGACGAGCATGTCCTCGGCGAACTCGTAGGCCTCCGCCGCGCAGTCGCAGGACAGCGTCAGCGACAAAAGGGTGCCGGCCGCGTTTCGCGTCTGCCTGGCCGAGGTCACGCGGCTCACCCGCCGCTGAGGGAAGATATGCCGGGTGTCGAATTCAAGCCGACGACCGGGGAAGCGGATATCGAGCCGACGCCCTTCGGCCTGCACGGACCAAGCGCCGAGATCGCTCAGGTCGATCGCCAAGCGGCTGTAGGCGGCATGCTCCCCCGCGCGCACGCGCGCCGTCTCGTCCCCGCGCGCGACCGCGGGCGGCAGGATCGACGCGGCCAGGACCGCGGCGCCGGCGACGCTCGCAAGGCGGCCCGTCATGCCGCCGCCTTGGACGCCCGCAAGGCGTCGCTGAGGTCTGAGAAGCTGGGACGCAAGTCGCGCGGCGTGTTCTGGCGACCCACTTCGACGCACATGTCAGGCGAGTGATTGTGCAGGTTGGCCACCAGCACCTCCCGTATCAGCAGATGAAACTGGTGGTCCTGCTCGCTGATCTGCTTGAGCCTGGCGGCCAGCGGGCCGACCAGCCCATAGGCGAGGAAGACCCCTAGAAACGTTCCCACCAAAGCGCCGCCGATCATCTTGCCCAGCACCGCCGGCGGCTGATCGATCGAGGCCATGGTCTTGATCACGCCGAGCACGGCCGCGACGATCCCGAGCGCGGGAAGGCCGTCCGCCATGGTCTGAAGCGCGTGGCTGGTATGGACCGCGTGATGGCGACGCGCCTCCAGCTGGCGGTCGAGCACCTCCTCCACCTGGTGGGGGTCGTCGTAGTTCATCGTGCCCGCGCGCAGCGTGTCGCAGATCAGGTCGACGACGCCGGGATCGGCGGCGATCCGGGGATACCGCCCGAAAATGGTGGAGTCGCCCGGGCTCTCCACATGCGGCTCCAGCGCCATGGGGTTGGAGCGCGCCAGACGCACCAGCTCGAACAGCAGGCACAGAAGGTCCTGGTAGTCGGTGACCTTCCAGCGCGGGCCTTTGAACGATTTGGCCACGTCCGAGAGCGTGTGCTTCACCGTCGCCATGTCGTTGGACAGCAGGAAGGCGCCGGTCGCGGCGCCGCCGATCATCATCATCTCGAACGGCAGCGCCGCGAGGATGATCCCGAACTTGCCGCCGGCGGCCATGTAGCCGCCGAACACCATCACGAAGGTGACCACGATCCCGATGATCCCGAACATGAGCGTCCCTCGCCTTGCACGCCTCGGCCGCGTTCCGACCCGCGCGCACCATGGCGCGTTCAGGTTAATGGAGGGCTGACGCCGCTCTCATTCGCGAGGCGCCCCGGCGTTGCGGCCGGCGATCACCACCGAGACCGCATAGGCCTTGTCCGGCGGCAGGCCCGAGAGGATGCGCGCCGCCGCCTCCCGGTCCATCCGGGTCAGGAAACCGGCGGCGAAGGTCACGTCCATGGTCTGGAAGATCTGCGCCGCGCTCTTGGGGTTCATCGCCTCGTAGACCGAGGCGAGCCGCGCCACGTCCTCGTCCGCCGCCGACTCGGCGATGGCGAGCGTTCGCGCCAGCTGCGCCTCCATCCGCTGCAGACGATCCGCCTCCGCTCGGAACCGCGCTTCGGCCGCCTCCAGAAGGCGAGCGCGGTCGGCGATCGCGTCGGCGCGCGCCTCCAGGAAGGTCTCGCGCTCCTTGACCGCGGCGAGCAGCGGCACGGGGTCTTCGGGCGGCAGGCAGGCCTGGGCCTCCATCGCGTCGGCGTCGAGCGCGGCCGCCTCCTGCGCCATCGCGCCGGCCGGATCGAGCAGCCGTGAGACGGCCGAGCCGCCGAACAGCGCCGCGATCACGATCAGCGCGCCCATGCGCAGGCCCGCGCCGGCCTTCGCCGGGGTTTCGCGATCCGCCATCACGCGCCCTCCGCCGCAGGACGGCCGCCGCGGGCGATCCGCTCGATCGTGGCGCGCAGCACCGCGGTTTCGTTGGGTTCGCGCCGCCGCGGCGCCTCGGTTCGCGCCGAATCCGGGGCCGGAGACGGGGTCAAAGACGGGGC
>JBCCPD010000350.1:0-4340 GCA_039025075.1 Pseudomonadota bacterium
CCGCCGCGCCCCGGGGGGGGGGGGGGGCGGGTACGGGCCCCGGCGCCCGGGCGGCGGGGGGGGGGGGGGGGCCGCCCGCGCGGGCGGAGCGCAGCTCCGCGGAGGGCCGCGGCGGCCGGGCGCCCCGACCCGCACGATCAGTCCCGCCGTCAGTCGCGCGCGAGGCGGCTGCGCACCGGCTCCGGCGTCTTGAGAAACGCCAGCGCCAGGACCGCGCCGATCAGCGGATAGGCGGCGCTGGCGTAGAGCGGCGCGTCGAAGCCGCCCGACGCCTCCGCCCACCACCCGACGGCCGGCGGCGCGATGGAGGCGCCGACCACCAGCACCGTCTGCCCCGTCCCCTGGATCGAGCCCAAATGCTTGCGCCCGAAATAGCGCGGCCAGACATAGGCGAAGAGGGTCATCCCCCAGGCGTTCGTCACCCCGAAGATCGCGGCGTAGGCGATGGCCGAGCCCCAGCCCGCCACCAGCGTCGCCGCCAGCAGCGCGCCGGACTGGAACAGCATCGACAGGGCGATGGCCACGCGCGTGCGCAGACGGTCCAGCAGGCGCCCGACCAAGGGCATCGACACGGCCATCACCGTCGCCACGATGGGGAAGATCCAGGCCGCCTGCTCGGGCGGCAGACCCTTTTCCACCATGATCTCCACCCCGAAGAAGTGCAGGATGGTCATGAACATCGCGAAGGACATCATGGCGAAGATCAGGATGTAGAAGGCCGGCGTGCGCAGCGCCTGCGCTTGAGTCAGCCCCACGTCGGTCCCGCCGACCGCCTGGGGCCCCAGATTGATCGCCGCGCCCTCATCGCCGCCGTCGGGCTCCAGCCCCACCGCCTCGGGCTTGTCATGCACCAGCAGCCAGTAGACCGGCAGCAGCATGGCCCAGGTGCTCAGCCCCAGGATCACCCAGGCCCACCGCCAGCCGACCTCCCCGATCAGCCAGGCGCCGAGCGGCGGATGCACCGCGATGGAGGCGGCGAAGCCCAGGCTCATCAGGCTCATGGCGAAGCCGCGCTTGCGCTCGAACCACTGGCTGACGAGGTTGGCGCTGTTGAGCATCAGGCTGCCCTGCCCCAGGAACCGCAACGCCGCGAAGCCCAGGCCCAGCCAGATCAGCCCCGGCACCGCGCCGAAGGCGAGGCAGGCGAGCCCCAGCAGCAGAGCCACGCTCAGCGTCATGCGCCGGGGCCCGTGCCGGTCCACCAGCTTGCCCATGAACGGCAGCGCGAAGGCGGCGGCGAGCGTCGCGGCGGAATAGGCCAGCGCCAGCTCCCCCGGCCCGGCGCCCAGATCGGCGCCGATGGGCCCCAGAAACACGCTGAACGTATGGCTCTGCCCAGGCCCCGAGGCGAACATGGCCAGGGTCGCCGCCCCCAGCACCCACCAGCCATAGAAGGCGCGGCCCGACAGGGCGCCGAACAGGCCGCCGCGCAGGCCCGTCGGCGCGCCGGCGCGCTCCGTCGTCGTATCGGTCATGCCGCAATCCTCCCGATGCGGATCATCCGCCTCGGCGGCGCGGTTTTGCAAGGCTTCATGTTGCTGAGCGGCGGAAGCCATGAAACAATGTCTTCGCGTGTTTGAATACGGGAGCGTTGCGCGTCATGTCGAGATATCCTCGCTGGGTCGTCGACCGGCTGATCGAGCCGGAGCTCGACGGCATCGAACCCTCCAACCTGGTGCTGACCTGGACCTCGGGGCGCGGCGCGCCGCAGCTGCCGCCGGAAGCCCAGGACTCCGACGGCTGGTACGGCCGTCCGTCCGTCTGGGAAACCGTGCAGATGCGCCGGGCGGCGATCCTGATCGAGGCCGTCTCGGGCATCAAGATGGTGGAGGTGAAGGGCCCCGAGGCCGACGTCAGCCTCAACGTCTTCGACAGCGGCCGGTTTCTGGGCTGGGCCCACGCCACCTTCACGCCGGTCTCCGTCAAGGGCCTGGCGATGCAGCGCCCCAGCGACGGCTACTCCCGCGGCGAGTGGTTCCAGACCCTGCTGCACGAGCTGGGCCACATCGTCGGCCTGAAGCACCCGTTCGAGGCGCCGATCGTGCCGCCGCGCTTCGACGACAATCGCCACACGGTGATGACCTACAACACCATCGCCGATCCCACCGCCAAGTACCGCCCGCTGGACGTTCTGGCCTTGCGCAAGATGTATCACGCCACGAGCGATTTGAACGCGCGGGCGGGCGAGAACGGCGGCGCCCTCGTGCTGGGCGAGGGCGGGGCGGACCGGATCAAGCTGACCGGGCTTGCGCTCGCCTGGGACGGGCCGATGCATGAGCTGATGGGCCGCGGCGGCGACGACCGGCTGGAGGTCGTGGACGGCGCCTGGGGCGTCGACGGCGGGGCCGGCGACGACCGCATCTTCTTCGCCGGGCGCAAGGCGCATCTGCATGGCGGACGCGGCGACGACCGCATCGAGGCGCGCTCCGGCTGGATCGAAGCCGAGGGCGGCGTCGGCGACGACCGTCTGATCGCCCTGGGCCGGGACACGCCGCGCGACGCCAAGCTGCGCGACATCCTCGACGAACCGGGCGTGGTGAACTTCGAGGCCGCCGGCCTGATCGACGCCCATGGCGACCACGGGCATGGCGGCGACGGCCATGGCGGAGACGGGCACGGCGGGGACGGGCACGGCGGAGACGCGGACGGCGACGGCGCGGGCGGGGACCCCGACCGCTCGCCCTTCGCGCCGGCCGCGACGGTCCCCGGCGCGACCCTCTCGGGCGAGGCCGGGAACGACGTGCTGCTGGGCGCCGCCGGCGCCGACAAGCTCTTCGGCGGGACCGGGCGAGACCTCGCCCGCGGCGGGGGCGGAAACGACGCCGTCTCCGGCGACGACGGGGCCGACCGGCTGTTCGGGGACCACGGCGACGACACGGTCGAGGGCGGCGACGGGCAGGACCGGCTCTTCGGCGGACCTGGGGCCGATGCGCTCTCAGGCGACGCCGCGGACGACCGAGCCTTCGGCGAGGCCGGCGCCGACGCGATCGGCGGCGGCAAGGGCGACGACGTCGCCTTCGGAGGCGCAGGCGCCGACGCCCTGCGCGGCGGCGACGGCGACGACCGGCTGAGCGGCGGCGCGGGCGACGACGCGCTGAAGGGCGACGGCGGGAACGACCGGCTGAGCGGAGGCGAGGGCGCCGACGATCTGCGCGGCGGAGACGGCGACGACCGGCTGCTGGGCGGCGGCGGGAACGACCGGCTGCGGGGCGGCGCGGGCGACGATGCGCTGCGCGGCGGGGTCGGCGACGACGTGCTGACCGGCGGCGACGGCGCGGACCGCTTCGTCTTTCAGCCGGGGCTCGGACCCGGCGCCGACCAGGTCGCCGATTTCGAAAGCGGCGTCGACCGCCTGGTCTTCGACGGCGTGGCGCCCGGCGGCGTGACGACCTCCGCCGGCTCGGGCGGGGTGGAGCTGCGGCTCGCCGCGGACGCGACGCTGATCGCCGTGGTGCGCGACGCGGCCTTGGCCGAGGTGGACCCGGACCGCTTTTCCTTCATCGACACGGCCCTCGACTAGAGGGCGCGGCGACGGGACGCTGACCGGCGAGGCGCCCGCCCTCTCGGCCCAAGTCGGCCGATGGCGCGCGTCGCCCCGCCCGCGGCGCGCTGGTCAGGCCCGCGCGCGCCGCGCCTCGATGAAGCTGCGCACGAAGGCGTAGAGCGCGAAGGCCGTCGTCAGGCTCATGGCGCTGGTGCGGAAGATCGCGATCAGGTCGCCCCGCCCGAAGGCCCCGCTCAGAGGCATCAGAAGCGCCAGGAAGATCAAGGCCGTCAGCGTCACGGCGATATGGGCGACGACCTTGTTCTCCGCCTTCACGCCGGGCAGGCAGGCCAGCAGGCCGAGCCCCACCGCGGCGGGGATCAGCATGGTGACCGACGGCGCGGCGGAGGCGAGGTAGGCCCAGCCGGACATCACGATCAGAACGACGGCGTTGGCCAGGCTGGCGACATGGGGTTTCATGGCGACGATCCTTCTAAAAACCGGTTGAGCCGAGAGATAAGACGCGGCCGCGCCGCGCCAACCCGCGGCGCGCCGCCTTGCCGACCGCATTTCTCCGCGGGACCGAGACGCGCGGGCGGGCTGGGCCGGCGGTGTCCGCCCGGAGCTCCGCGGCCCGCCTGCCTCTCGGCGCGGCCGCGAAAGGCCCGCGGGATGCTTCAGTTGGTGTACCGGCAGGCGGGTATCCCATTGCGGTGAGATGAGCGATCGCGGCCTCTAAATTCCTGACCTCAAGGCAGAGGCTCATGGCACCACTGGTCGGGGCTGTAAACTCAGGTTGGTTGGCTAATTGGGGCTGAAAGAGAGCCAACTTCAGACCAGGTAGCTGGAATTCAGC
>JBCCPD010000351.1:0-4326 GCA_039025075.1 Pseudomonadota bacterium
GGCGACGCCGATGCGCGCAACGAGACCATCTCGAACCTCATGACCCCGCTCGGCCTGATCGTGACCCTGACGCTGGCCACCGTGGTGCTGACCTTCAACAGCTTCCGCCTCGCCGGCGTCGCGACGGTGGTCATGCTCCTCTCCGCCGGCCTCTCGATCCTGGCGCTGGCGGTCTTCCAATACCCCTTCGGCATCACCGCGACGATCGGCGTCATCGGCTCCATCGGCGTCTCGATCAACGCGGCGATCATCATCATGACGGCGCTGCAGGGCGATCCCCTGGCCGCCTCCGGCGACAGGGACCGCATGGCCCATGTGGTGCTCGACAGCGCCCGTCACATCGTCTCCACCACCATCACCACCTTCGGCGGCTTCCTGCCGTTGATCGTGGGCGGAGGCGGCTTCTGGCCGCCCTTCGCCATGGCGGTGGCCGGGGGCGTGCTGCTTTCGACCGTGGTGAGCTTCTACTTCACCCCGCCGATGTTCGCCCTGGTCGCCAAGCGGGTTCCCCTCGCCCGCCACGACGCCCAGGACGCGCCGGCGCGCGCCGAGGCGGCCGCCCCCAACCTTTTCGTGGCGGCGGAGTAGAGCCCTCAGCCGGTCGCCCCCCTCGCCTCCAGCAGGCGGCGGTATAGCCGCCGCTCCCCTTCCGCCATCGCCTCCAGCCGGTCGCGCCGCAGCGCCGCGTTCTCCAACGCCCGGGCCCGCGCCGCCTCCCCCGGCCCGGTCAACGCCGCGCCGCGGTTCTCATGAAAGCCCGCCACCCCCGGGATCAGCCGGTCGAGCCGCGCATAGCTCTCGGGGCGCCCCAGAAACGACAGCGACTCGAACCGCATCAGCGTGCGGAACGCCGCCTCCCGCCCCGCCTCGTCGGACCGCCCCGCCACCCGGTTCGAGTAGTAGTCGAGCCGCTGAAAATCCCTGGGATCGTGCAGATAGTCGAGGATGTCCGGCGTCTCCGCCTCGCCCAGAAACCGGTCGAACACGAAGCTGGAGATCACCCGCTCCACCGGATCGCGCAGCACCGCCGCGCGGAACAGCCGAGGCCGGCGCAGCGCCGTCGCCGCCTCCGAAAACCCCCATTCGCAGGCCACGAAGTTCATCCCGCGCCGGCGCCGCGCCCGCAGCCACGCCGTCAGAGCCGGCGCGTCCATCTCCCAGATCGGCAGCTCCCGCCCGTCGGGGCCCAGCGGATTGCCGTTGGCATGGGGCCGATGGGGCCGCCAGCCCGCCGCCTGCGCCGCCGCCACGACCGAGGAGCCGCCGGCCTTGTGGAAATGGTGGAACCACAGCACGTCCACGCCCAGAAACCGCGTGCGGTTCGGCGCCAGATCTCGCCAATGGGCCGGCACGCGCCCCTTTGCCGCGCGCCAAAGCCGCCGCCCCGGGCTGGGGGCCGCCGCCGCGCCGCTCACGGCCCCCAAGCGCGCCGTCCGCGCCCGTCAGACCAGGCCATGGACGTCCTCCGGCGCCGCCCGTCCGCGGATCGGCGCGCCCGCCTGCAGCAGACCCAGCCCCGCGCCGGCCGCCCGGGCCGTCGCCGCGTCGGTCAGCAGGCCGCGGCCCAGGGTCTTGCCCATCTCCTGCAGCCGCGCGGCCAGGTTCACCACGTCGCCGTAGACCGTGTAGGTCCGCCGCCCCGCGCCGCCGACGCTGCCTGCCGCCAAGTCCCCGGTCGCGATCCCGGCCCGCACGCTCAACCTCCGTCCGCCGTAGACCTGCGCCTCCGTCAGCGCCAGCACCGCCCGCGCGGCGCGCACCGCCCGCGCCTCGGGGTCCGGAACCTCGATCGGCGCGTTGAACGCCGCGAGGAACCCGTCGCCCGAAAAATCCACGATCACGCCCCCCGCCTCCGCCACCGCGTCCGAGGCGTCGGCGAAAAAGGCGTTTAGGCAGCGGATCACCTCCTCCGGCCCCATCGCCTCGGCCAGGGAGGTGAAGCCGGCGATGTCGACGCTCAACACGCTGGCCCGCCGCATCTGCGGCGCCAAAGCCTCCCGATCCGCCAGGATCTGCCGCGCCGCCTCCGCCGGCACGTATTCGCCGAAGGCCCGGGCGACGAAGGCCCGCTCCGCCTCCGCCCTCAGCTGCGCTTGCAGCACCTTTCGCGCCCGCCCCACGGCCAGGGCCAGAACGCCGGCGATGGTCAGCAGACCGATGGTCTCCGTCACCCGGTCGCCGCGGCCGATGAAGACGGGGCTCAGATAGATCTCGTAGAACGCCTCCGCGCCCGCCCCGGGCGGCAGGTCCCCCCAGCTCACCGTCCGCTCCATGCCTGAGACGACCCAGAGCCACGCCGCCCACCAGCTCGCCGCCGCCGCCCCGCCGGCGAACAGCACCAGACGCGGGCTCAGGCTCAGCGCCGCCAACGCCACCGGCAGCAGCAGCGGCAGCACGTCGAAGATGCGGAAGGCGAGGATCTGCTCGGTCTCCCCGCTCAGCGACACCGGCAGGCGCGCATACATCAGACCCAGCGCCGCGTAGTCGAGCGCGGCGAGCGCGTATTTCATCCAAGGCCGGTCCCGCCCCAGCCGCAGCGCCAGCAGATAGGCGAAGCCCAGGCCCGCGAAACCGGCCAGAGCGCCGCCCGCCAGCAGCCGCGTCTGCCACGAGGCGGCGGAGCCCAGGGCGAAGAGCGCCAAAGCCGCCAGCCCCGCGGCGCGGCACAGCGCCGCCAGCCGCAGTCCCGCCCTCTCCGCCTCCAAAAGCCGGTCGGCGTCGTCGCCGGCCGGCCCCGCAGGCCCGGACGGTTCCGCGCCCGGGCCGGCCGAGGCCGTCGTCTCAGCGTCCATGGCGGTCACGTGGGGGCCTTTCGCGCGTGACGCGGCCGGCCGCCGCGCCTCGGCCCCTCAGATGCCGCGTCGGCGCGCCGCGGCAAGGGGCGGCGGCGCGTCCGCGCAGGCGCTTGATCGTCTCGCGCGGGACCGCATCTTGTGATGCGACCCCGGCAACTCCCGCCCCTGGACGCCCGCCGCCCCTCCATCGCCGCCGCAAGAGTTCTCCTGCCCGCATGACCCTCATCGTCCTCTACATCGTCACCCTCGTCGTCTTTCTGGCGGTGGACGCGGTGATGCTCACCGCGGTGATGAAGCCGCTGTTCGAGCGGCATATCGGCGACCTCATGCTGGCCTCGCCGGACCTGCGCCCCGCGGCGATCTTCTATCTCTTCTACATCGGCGGCGTGCTGTGGTTCTGCGCCTGGCCCGCCCTGGCCCCGGGCGGGGGCGGCGTCGCCTCGGCGGCCCTCAACGGCGCGATCCTGGGGCTGCTGGCCTACGGCACCTACGAGTTCGTCAACATCTCCACCCTAAAGGGCTGGTCCTGGCGGATGGTGGCGGCCGACACGCTCTGGGGCGCGGTTCTGACCGCGGGCTCCGCCGCCGCCGGGGTCCGCGCGGTGCAGGCGCTCGGCCTCGGCCGGGTCTGAGCGCCCATGAAGGACGCTCCCGCCCCCGCGGCCCGCGGCGGGACCGCCCCCGCGGCCCCTGGCGAGACCGCCCCCGCCGCCCTGCGCCTGACGGCGGTCTCCAAGACCTATCGAGGTCCGCAGGGCGAGGCGCAGGTGCTCGACGACGCCTCCCTTATCCTCGCGGCGGGGGAGAGCCTGGCTCTCACCGGCGAGTCCGGCTCCGGCAAGTCCACGCTGCTGCACCTCGCCGCCGGGCTCGACCGTGCCGATGCCGGGCGCATCGAGGTCGCCGGCGCCGACCTCGCCGCCCTCGACGACGCCGGCCGGGCCGCGCTGCGCCGCCGGCGCATCGGCCTCGTCTTCCAGCAGTTCAACCTGATTCCCTCCCTGCCGCTCTCGGAAAACATCGGCTTCCAGGCCCGCCTCGCCGGCGCCGAGGACCCGGCCTGGCAGGCCCGCCTGATCGCGCGCTTGGGCCTTTCCGGCCTGGAGGCGCGCTACCCCGAGCAGCTCTCCGGCGGCCAGCAGCAGCGCGTCGCCATCGGCCGGGCCTTGGCGATCCGCCCGCCGCTCCTTCTGGCGGACGAGCCCACGGGCAATCTCGACCAGGCCAGCTCCGACGAGGTCATGGCCCTGATCCGCGAACTGGCGGCGGAAACCGGCTGCGCCGTCCTCATGGTCACCCATTCCGAGCGCCTCGCCGAAACCCTCGACCGCCGCCTCCGCCTCGACCGAGGGCGCCGGACATGAGCCGGGGCGCTCCCGCCCGCCGGCGCCGCCCTGCGGGCGA
Organism: Pseudomonadota bacterium; assembly: GCA_039025075.1. GTDB lineage: Bacteria > Pseudomonadota > Alphaproteobacteria > Rhodobacterales > Rhodobacteraceae > Albimonas. The sequence continues at coordinate 4,200 of JBCCPD010000351.1, forward strand.
CCCCGCCAGTTGGGCCGGGCGCCTCGCCGTCGGCTTCGGCGGGACGCTGCGCTGGCGGGGGGGCGCGGCCGGGCCGCAGGCCGCGGGCCGGGCGGCGGCGCCGCGCGCGGCGACGGCCGCGGGGCAC
>JBCCPD010000352.1:0-4324 GCA_039025075.1 Pseudomonadota bacterium
CCGCGGTCAAGGAGGTCGGCCTCCAAGTGCCGCTCGTGGTCCGCCTGGAAGGCACGAACGTGGAGATCGGCAAGCAGATCATCGAGGGCAGCGGCCTCGACGTCATCGCCGCCGACAACCTCGCCGACGCCGCCCAGAAGATCGTCAAGGCGGTGAAGGGCTGAAGGACCCTTATCCGGTGACCGAGCCAACGCTCAGCGCGTCCTCCGCCGCGGCGGAAAACGCCTTCGGCGCGGCCGCCGTCCTGATCGTGGCGGGCGGCGTCTTCGCCGTCGGCTCGGGTCTGCTTCTGCTGATCGCCTGGACGGCCCGCCGTCTCGGCTTCCGCCGCCGCGACGAAGGCGCGGGCATGGGTCTCTACTCGCGCCAGGCCAACTCCGCGCCCTGGCCGTCGCTGCCGGGCGTCGTCTTGCGGGCCTCCCTCGCCGCGGTGGTCTGCGGCGCGGGCCTCGTCCTTCTGGGCATGGCGATCTCGCTCCTGTCGGGGCCGGCCCCATGATCCTCCGCCAGACCGCCTCGCCGCGCTCGCCGTTCGGCCTCGCCGCGCTGGCCCTCTGCCTCGCGGGCGTCGCCGGCGCCCACGCCTCCCCCGTCCGCGTGCTCTCCCCTTCGGCCGCCCCCCAATCCTGGCCCGAGCCGCTCCCGATCGCCCCCGGCCCCCTCGTGCGCGCCTTCCTCGAGGTCTGCGTCGCCCATGTGGACGCCCTCGAACGCATCTACGCCGGCCGGTTCGACGAAGGTCTCGAGCGCGAGATCCCCGGCGGCCACGCCCGCACCGACGAGGCCGTGCTCGCCGTCGAGACCGGCGCCGGCGCCATGCCGCTCGAACTCGCCATCTCCCTCACCCGCGCCGAAGACGAAGAAGACTGGCGCATCCACGACCGCTTCTGCCGCTCCCCCGGCCTCGCCGCCCCCGCCGCCGACGTCATCGCCGCCCTGCGCGCGAACGTCTTCCTGCCCGGCTACCGCACGTTCCTGGATGAACAGGCGGGCTTCCGCTACGCCGGCTGGGGCTGGCGCGGCGCCGCCGACGATTTTCTGCTCTTCGTCGGAGAGTCCGTCTCCGACCCCGACTTCCGCTTCCTCATCGCCCGCTGGAACTCCCCCCGCCGATGAGCGCCCTGGCGGATATCGCCGTCCCGTCGGGGGCTGAGGCGCGGGCCTGCCCCCATTGCGGCGCGCGCGAGGCGAAGCGGCTCACGCATCTCTCCCGCGACGGCTGGCGCATCGTGCAATGCGCCGTCTGCGGCTTCGTCTATCTCGAAAACCCGCCGGGCCACGCCGCCCTCTCCGAGGCCTTCGCCTGGGAAAAGGGCCTCGACGCCGAAAAGGACCGGCGCCTCAAGACAGCCCCGGCCATGTACGGCGTCGACTACGCCACCCGCTTCCGCACCGGCCTCTTCCAGCGCTCGGACATGGCGAAGTACGTCGACTGGTTCGAGGCCGAGAAGCACGGCGGCGGCGCCGTCCTCGACATCGGCTGCGCCCAAGGCGACCGGATCGAGCCGCCCTTCACCCCTTATGGCATCGAGATCTCCAAGGCCCTCGCGGAAAAGGCCGACGCCGAGATGCGCGCCCGCGGCGGCCAATGCCTCCACGGCCCCGGCGCCGAGGCCATCTGGGGCTTCGACGAAGCCCTCTTCGACGGCATCGTCATGCGCAGCTACCTAGAGCATGAGGAAGAGCCGATGAAGGTCCTGAAGGGCGCGCACCGAGCCCTCAAGCCCACCGGCGCCGTCTACGTGAAGGTCCCCAACTACGGCTCCGCCAACCGCGTGGTCACGGGCCGCAACTGGTGCGGCATCCGCCTCCCCGACCACGTCAACTACTTCACCCCGTCGAGCCTGAAGGCCATGGCCGCCAAGGCGGGCTTCTCGACGCAGATCAAGAACCCCTGGAACCTCATGTTCGACGACAACATCCACGCCCTGCTGAGGAGAGCGTCGTGATCTCAGGCGGCCTCATCCCCCTTCATCGGAGGCAGCTCCCGCGGCTCGATCTTGGCCAACGCGGCCTGCAGCTCCGCGTCGGCGTCGGCGCAGTCCAACTCATAGCCCTTCTGGAGGTTGATCCAGAACTCTTCGGTCATGTTGAAGTAGCGTGCCAGGCGAACGGCGGTGTCGACCGAGAGCGTCGTCTCCTCCCGAACCAGACGCTCGATCCGGGTGCGTGGCACGCCGATGTGCTTGGCCAGCGCGCCTGCGCTCATCTCCATGGGGATGAGGAACTCCTCCCGCAGCATCTCGCCGGGATGGATCGGGTTTCTGAAGCGAAGCCGGGGCATGCGGCGGTCCTCTCAGTGGTAGTCTACGATCTCAACGTCCGCCGGCCCTTATTCGGTCCAGCGAAAGCAGATGCGCCACTGGCGGTTGATGCGGATCGAGTGCTGACCCGCCCTGTCGCCGCGCAGCGCCTCCAATCGCATCGACGGCGGAACCGTGAGGTCTTCCAACCGTCCCGCCAGGTCCAACGCCTTCAGGCGTCGCTCCGCCGCGCGAAAGACATCCGGCGGAAACCTCTTCGGCCGCTTTCCGTCGAGAATCTCGAACACCCGGCGGTCGCGCACCGTCACGATCATCCCGAACATGTATCATACCGTGATACATCTCGCAACGCGCGCCGCCCTGCGCCGCGCCTCTCCGCCTGAAGAAGGGTCCCTCAAATGGCCGTGCTCGTCGACGAAAACACCAAGGTGATCTGCCAGGGCCTCACCGGCTCCCAGGGCACCTTCCACTCCGAACAGGCCATCGCCTACGGCACGAAGATGGTCGGCGGCGTCACGCCCGGCAAAGGCGGGTCCGAGCATATCGGCCTGCCGGTCTTCGACACCGTCGCGGGCGCCGTGCAAACAACCGGCGCCGACGCGACCGCCATCTACGTGCCGCCCCCTTTCGCCGCCGACGCCATTCTCGAGGCCATCGACGCGGAGATCCCCCTCATCGTCTGCATCACCGAGGGCATTCCGGTCCTCGACATGATGAAGGTCAAGCGCGCCCTCGAAGGCTCGTCGTCGACCCTCATCGGCCCCAACTGCCCCGGCGTCATCACCCCCGACGCCTGCAAGATCGGCATCATGCCCGGTCACATCCACAAGCGCGGCTCCGTCGGCGTCGTCTCCCGCTCCGGCACCCTGACATACGAGGCGGTGGCCCAGACGACGGCCGCCGGCCTCGGCCAGTCCACCTGCATCGGCATCGGGGGCGATCCGATCAAGGGCACCGAGCACATCGACGCCCTCGAATGGCTCCTCGGCGACGACGAAACCGAGTCCATCATCATGATCGGAGAGATCGGCGGCTCCGCCGAAGAGGACGCCGCCCAGTTCATCGCCGACGAGGCCAAGAAGGGCAGGGCGAAGCCCATCGCCGGCTTCATCGCCGGCCGCACCGCGCCTCCGGGCCGCCGCATGGGGCACGCGGGCGCCATCATCTCCGGCGGCAAGGGCGGCGCCGAGGACAAGATCGAGGCCATGAAATCCGCCGGCTTCGCCGTCGCCGACAGCCCCGCGGGCCTCGGCGAGGCGGTGCTCGCCGCCATCGAAGCCTAGGAGCGGCCTTTGGGCCCCCTCGCCGCCATAGCGACCTGCCTCGCCGCCTACCGGACCTTCGACGGCCGGGCCTCCCGGCCGGAGTTCTGGTGGTTCTTCGGCCTCGTGGTCCTTCTGGGCTTCGGCGCCATGCTGGTCGACGGCGGCCTGGGCTTCGATCCCATGGGGGTGAAGCTCGGCCCCTTCGCCGGCGTGCCCGGCGCCCTGGCGCTGCAGGCCCCGGTCTCCACCCTGGTCGAGATCGCCGTGCTCTCGCCCCTGGCCGCCGCCATGGCCCGCCGGCTGCACGACGTCGGATCCTCCGGCTGGCTGCAGGCGCCGATCTGGACCTTCATCCTCATCGAGCCGGCCGTCGCCTACGCCATGCCCCTCACGGGCGCGAGCCCCGCCGCCTCGGCCCATACCGCGGGCATCCTGCTCATGGCCTGCTACGCGCTGTGGCTGGTTCGGCGCCTCGCCAAGCCCTCCGATCCCGCCGCCAACCGCCACGGCCCCCCGCCCAGCGCCCCCGCCGAGGCCGCCGCATGACCCCGCGCCGCACCGCCGCGCCGACCGCCGAACGCCGACCAACGTCCGGATCGCCCCCGGACGCCATCGGCGCCAGACTGCAACCCATCGGCCGGGCCGCCGGGCCCCGCCGCGCCAGCAGGGAGGCGGGGCCGCGCGCCCCGCAGCACGCATGACCGACCAAAGCTCCAACGACGCCTTCCACGCCTCCTCCTTCCTGCAGGGCCACAACGCCGCCTACGTGGATCAGCTCTACGCCCGCTACGCCCA
>JBCCPD010000353.1:0-4310 GCA_039025075.1 Pseudomonadota bacterium
ATACCAGTCGCCGATCTGGGAGGAGGTCATGAAGACGGTGTCGTCGCGCGCCAGCAGCATGTCGAGGGTGCGGCCGAACCAGTGGGCGATGTGCGGGACGCCGATGATGTGGGGGTGGAGGGAGAGGGTGAGGACGCGGGGCTGGTGCTTCGCCTCCTCGGCGAAGACCTCGACGGTGGCGTTCACGCGCGTCTCCCACTCGTCGGAGCCGCCGTTCTGGATGACGTACATGGGCACGTCGTTCAGGGCGAAGGCGTAGGGCATGGCGAGCATCGGGCCCTTTTTCGTGCGCATCCAGACGGGCAGGTCTTCGACCAGCCAGTCGTGGAGGAACATGACGCCGTTTTCGCGCAGGATTTCGGGCGTCTCGTCTGTCTCGCCGAGACCGGGGCCGAGCCAGGCGCGGACGGGCTGGCCGGAGATCTTGCGGAGTTTTCCCAGGGAGCGTTCGATGGTGGCGCGCTCGTCGGGCTCGGCCTTCATGGAGCGTTGGAACCAGCCGTGGCCGACCATTTCCCACTCGGCCTTCAAGATGGCGTCCATGAGGGAGGGGTAGCGCAGGGCGACCTGGGCGTTGAGGAGGGCCGAGGCCTTGAGGCCTCGGTCCGCCAGCATGCGCAGGAGGCGGGGCATGCCCGAGCGCATGCCGTACTCGACCCAGACCCAGTTGGGCACGTCGGGCGGCGTCGGGGCCTTGCCGTGGGGGGCGGGCAGGACGCCGCGGGGCATGGGCAGGTCGAACGGCCAGTATTCGATGTTGAGCGCCAGGTTGACGAGGATCGGCTTGCCGTTCGGGGGGGTCAGAGGGCCGCGCTCGGTCGACAGGGCGAAGGGGATGCGGGGGTTGGTCCACATGGGCGGGGTCCCTCGTTGCGCGCCCTTGCGGGGGCGATTTCGTTGGGCGAAGAGCTATCTCGAAAAATCGTCCGGACAAATTCGCCCCTCGATGCGGGCCAGGAGACGCCGCCATGATCGACGCGCCCATTCTGATCGACCGATCCGACGCTGCGGTGGCGGTGGTGACCATCGACCGGCCGGACCAGAAAAACGCGATGACATTGGCGATGTGGACCAAGCTGGGCGACGTCTTCGAAGAGCTGGGCGCGGAGCCGGAGCTGCGGGCGATCATCCTGACCGGGGCGGGAGGGGCGTTCTGCGCCGGCGCGGACATCAAGGAGTTCGGCAAGACGCGAGCGGACGAGGCCTCGGCTGCGCACTACGCGGAGATGGTGGAGCGGGCGAACCACGCCATTCTGGACTGCCCGAAGGCGACCTTCGCGGCGGTGAGCGGGCCGGCCATGGGCGGCGGCTGCGGCCTGGCGCTGTGCTGCGACTTCAGGATCACGGACCGGACGGGGTATTTCGGGATCCCGGCGGCGCGTCTGGGCCTGGTCTACGGCGTGGCAGAGACGCGGGCGCTGGCGCAGACCGTCGGCTTGGTGCGGGCCAAGGAAGTGCTGTTCTCGGCCAAGCGGTATCCGGCGGACGAGGCGTTGGAGGTCGGGCTGGCGACGGCGGTGGCGGAGGAGTCGCTGGCGGAGGCGAAGGCGCGGGCGGCGGCGCTGGCGGCCTCGGCGCCGCTGACCATCGCGGGGGCGAAGCTGGTGCTCGCCTCGATCGGGACGAAGCCGACGGAGGCGGAGATCGAGGCCATAGATGCGGCGGCGCGCAAGGCGGCGGCGTCGGAGGACTATTTCGAGGGGGTGGCGGCGTTCAAGGAACGGCGGTCGCCGGCGTTCAAAGGGCGCTGAGGTCGACGCGCCCTGCGACTCAGTCCGGCGGGGCGGGGTCCGGCGCCGTCTCAACGGCTTCCGCCGCTTCGGCCTTGGCGAGGGCTCGCCGGTCGAGCGCGTCGCGCCACAGCACGAAACCCCAATGCGCCAGCATCGCCAAGGTCGCGACGTAGATCGCGATCCAATGGGCCGCGGTCCATCCCGGGATAAGGCCCTTGACGGCCGTCGCGCCCACGGCGCCGAGCAGGACGTAGTGGGAGAGACGGCAGCGTCGGGCCCACGGCTCCGGCAGGCGGCCGCCGCGGCCCGCCGCGCGCCCGACGGTGAGGGAGCGCAGGATCCACAGCGCGGCGACCCCGGCGAAGATCCAGGCGATGCCCGAGCGCACGCCGGGCTTTTCGGTCAGCAGCTTGAGCAGCAGGAAGGCCGCGGTGATGGAATGCAGGATCACGCCGGTGGTGCCCTCGCGCCACCAGTCGAGGATCGGGTTGCCGGAGGGCCGGTCCGCCTGAGGGCCGGAGGTCTCGTCGCTCATTCGGCGGCCTGGGCTGAGAGGGGGGTCATGGGGCAGGCGGCCTCGCGGCTGACGAGGTCGAAGACGAAGAGAAACTTGGCCATTCCGGTGAGGATGGCCATGACCATGCCGAGCTCGAAGATCTGGCCGTCGTCGAAATGGGGGGCCAGCTGGGCGTGGAGCGCGGGCGAGAGATGGCCGTCGAAATTGGTCATCTCGATCTGTTCGGCGAGGCGCAGAACGGCGCGTTCGGCGGCGTTGTAGCAGGGCGCGTCGGGGTCGTGGAGGGCGTCGAGCTGCTGGGGCGTGACGCCGGCGGCGAGGGCGGCCTTGGCGTTGCCGCGGTTGCAGAAGGCGCAGCCGTGCATGGTGGAGAGCTTCATGCGCGCCAGCTGCTTGATGCGCACCGGCACGCGGCCCTTGTGGAACAGCTGGCCGTAGAACTGGTCGTAGTACCACTCGAGCGCTTCGGGCGCGTTGCCGGCGACCTCGATCAGCACGGCCTCGTCGCGGTCGCGCATGGCCGCGTCGTGCATCTCCTGCAGGCGCGGGGGGAGGGCGTCGCGCGGGATGCGGGCGAGGGCGGGGTCTGGCATGGCGGAGCCTCCGTCGTCGTGGTCGGTCCGGTTCAGTATGGCGCAAGCGCGGGCGCTTGACACGTGGGGGGCGCGCGGCCACGGCAGGGGGGACGCGAGGACAGGGAGGACGGCATGGCCGAATGGCTCAAGACCGCGCGCTCCGCCGAGGCGCGGGCGGAGGACGACGCGAAGGTGCGCGGCGTGGTGGAGGCGGCGCTGAAGGACATCGCGGACCGCGGCGACGCGGCGGTGCGGGAGATGTCGGAGAAATTCGACGGGTGGTCGCCCGAGGCGTTCCGGTTGAGCGAGGCGGAGATCCAGGCCTGCATCGACTCTTTGCCTGAGCAGGCCATTGCGGACATCGAGTATGCGCAGACCCAGGTGCGGGCGTTCGCGGAGGTGCAGAAGGCGGCGTTGCAGGACGTCGAGGTGGAGATGCAGCCGGGGGTGATCCTGGGGCATCGCAACGTGCCGGTGAACGCGGTGGGGTGCTACGTGCCCGGAGGAAAATATCCGCTGCTGGCGTCGGCGCATATGTCGGTTCTGACGGCGAAGGTGGCGGGGGCGCCGCGGGTGGTCACCTGCGCGCCGCCGTTCGAAGGCAAGCCGGCTCCGGCCATCGTGGCGGCGCAGGCCATGGCGGGCGCGGACGAGATCTACGTGCTGGGCGGGATCCAGGCGGTCGGGGCGATGGCGCTCGGCACCGAGAGCATCGCGCCCGTCGACATGCTGGTCGGGCCCGGCAACGCCTTCGTGGCGGAGGCGAAGCGGCAGCTTTACGGGCGGGTGGGGATCGACCTTTTCGCCGGGCCGACGGAGACGCTGGTGATCGCCGACGAGACTGTGGACGCGGAGATGTGCGCCGTGGACCTGCTGGGCCAGGCGGAGCACGGGCCGACCTCGCCGGCGGTGCTGCTGACGAGCTCCCGCAAGCTGGCGGAGGAGACGCTGGCGGAGGTGGAGCGGCTGCTGCCGCTGATGCCCACCGGCCCCGTGGCCCGGCGGGCCTGGGAGGACTATGGCGAGGTGATCGTCGCCGCCGACCATGCGGAGATGATCGTCGAGGCGGACCGCATCGCCTCGGAGCATGTGCAGGTGATGACCTCGGACGACGACCGGTTCCTGCGGGAGATGACGAATTACGGGGCGCTGTTCCTGGGGCCTCGGACCAACGTGAGCTACGGCGACAAGGCCATCGGCACCAATCACACGCTGCCGACGCAGAAGGCGGCGCGATACACGGGCGGGCTGTGGGTCGGCAAGTTCCTGAAGACCTGCACCTATCAGAAGGTGCTGACCGACGAGGCCTCGGCTCGGGTCGGGGAGGTCACGTCCCGGCTGTGCGCTCTGGAAGGGTTCGCGGGGCATGGGGAGCAGGCGAACCTGCGCGTGAGGCGCTATGGCGGGCGCAACGTGCCGGCCTACGGCGCGGTGGAGCCCCTGAACGCGGCGGAATAGACGACGCGCCTTCCCCTCGGCCGCCCC
>JBCCPD010000354.1:0-4307 GCA_039025075.1 Pseudomonadota bacterium
ACTGATCTTTTTCCCTCGCCCTTCGCCCGGAGCGCGCCATGTCGTTCGCCTTCACCGACTACGATCCCTACGACTTCGCCAACCGCCGCCATATCGGCCCCTCGCCGGCCGAGATGGAGGCGATGCTGGCGACCTGCGGGGTCGAGAGCCTCGACCAGCTGATCGCCCAGACCGTGCCCCAGGGCATCCGCCAGACGGAGCCTCTGGCCTGGGGGCCGGCCTTGTCGGAGCGGGAGGTGCTGGTGCGGCTTCGGGAGGCGGCCGGGAAGAACCGGGTGATGCACTCGCTGATCGGCATGGGGTTCCACGGCTCTGTCACGCCGCCGGCGATCCAGCGGAATATCCTTGAGAATCCAGCCTGGTACACCGCCTACACGCCCTATCAGCCGGAGATCAGCCAAGGGCGGCTGGAGGCGTTGCTGAACTTCCAGACCATGATCAGCGACCTGACGGGCCTGGCGGTGGCCAACGCGTCGTTGCTGGACGAGCCGACGGCGGCGGCGGAGGCGATGGCGCTCTGCCAGCGGTCCTCCAAGTCCAAGGCGACGGCGTTCTTCGTGGATCACCATTGCCATCCGCAGACGATCTCGGTGGTGAAGACGCGGGCGGAGCCGCTGGGCTGGGACGTGATCGTGGGCGATCCGTTTGAGGATCTGGAGCCGGAGGCGGTGTTCGGCGCGCTGTTCCAGTATCCCGGCACCTATGGGCATGTGCATGATTTCGCTCCGCTTATCGAAACGTTGCATGAGGCGAAGGCCCTGGCGGCGGTGGCGGCGGATCCTTTGGCGCTGACGCTGCTGAAGGCGCCGGGGGAGATGGGGGCGGACGTCGCCGTCGGCTCGGCCCAGCGCTTCGGCGTGCCGATGGGGGCTGGCGGGCCGCATGCGGCCTACATCGCCTGCACGGACAAGCTGAAGCGAGGGCTTCCGGGGCGCCTGGTCGGCGTGAGCGTGGATGCGCGCGGGAACCGCGCCTATCGGCTGGCGCTGCAGACGCGCGAGCAGCATATCCGGCGGGAAAAGGCGACGTCGAACGTCTGCACGGCGCAGGCGCTGCTGGCGGTGATGGCCTCGATGTACGCGGTGTTCCATGGGCCCAAAGGCCTGAAAGGGATCGCCCAGCGGGTGCATCTGAAGGCCGCGCAGATGGCCAAGGGCCTGGAATCGCTTGGCTTCGAGGTGGAGCCGGAGGCGTTCTTCGACACGATCACCGTGCGCGTCGGGGCGCTGCAGGGGGTGATCCTGCGCGCGGCCGAGGCGGAGGGCGTGAACCTGCGCAAGGTCGGGACGGACCGGCTCGGCCTGACCTTCGACGAGGTCACCCGGCCGCCGGTGCTGGAGGCGGTGTGGCGAGCCTTCGGCGGAGCGATGTCGGCGGAGGCGGTGTCGGCGGTGCCTCGGCTGCCTGCGGCGCTTCTGCGAAGCTCGGATTACCTGACGCATTCGGTCTTTCAGATGAACCGGGCCGAGGCGGAAATGACGAGGTATATGAGGCGCTTGGCCGATCGGGACCTGGCCTTGGACCGGGCGATGATCCCGCTGGGCTCCTGCACGATGAAGCTGAACGCCACGGTGGAGATGCAGGCGATCTCCTGGCCCGAGTTCAGCGACATCCATCCCTATGCGCCGGCGCCTCAGCAGGCCGGCTATGCGGAGATGGTGGATGATCTTTCGAAAAAGCTCTGCCGCGCAACAGGTTACGATGCCATGTCCATGCAGCCGAACTCCGGCGCGCAGGGCGAGTATGCGGGCCTGCTGACCATCCGGCGCTGGCATCGGGCGCGGGGCGAGGCGCATCGCGACATCTGCCTGATCCCCACCAACGCCCATGGAACGAACCCGGCGAGCGCTCAGATGTGCGGAATGAACGTGGTGCCGGTGAAGGCGGCCGGGAACGGCGACGTCGATCTCGGTGATTTTCAAGCGAAAGCAGAGGCTTATGCTGATCGTCTGGCCGCCTGCATGATCACCTATCCGTCCACCCACGGCGTGTTCGAGGAGACGGTGCGAGAGGTCTGCGCGATCACCCATGCGCATGGCGGGCAGGTCTATCTCGACGGCGCCAACCTGAACGCGATGGTGGGGCTGTCTCGGCCCGGAGACGTGGGCGCCGACGTCAGCCATTTGAACCTGCACAAGACGTTCTGCATTCCCCATGGCGGCGGCGGGCCCGGCATGGGGCCGATCGGGGTGAAGGCGCATCTGGCGGAGCATTTGCCGGGGGATCCTGGCGAGGGGGAAGGGGCTGTGAGCGGCTCTCCTTGGGGATCTGCTTCTATTCTTCCGATTAGCTGGGCTTATTGTCTGGCCATGGGGGGAGAAGGGCTGACTCAGGCGACCAAGGTGGCGATCTTGAATGCGAATTATATCGCGGAAAGGTTGAAGTCGGCTTATCCGATCCTTTACGCCGGGGGCGAGGGGCGGGTGGCTCATGAGCTGATCTTGGATACTCGGCCGTTCAACGAGAGGGCGGGGGTGACGGTGGATGATGTGGCCAAGCGCCTGGTGGACTGCGGTTTTCATGCGCCGACCATGTCCTGGCCGGTCGCCGGTTGTCTCATGGTGGAGCCGACTGAGAGCGAGCCGAAGGCGGAGCTGGATCGGTTCTGCGATGCGATGCTGGCCATTGCGGACGAGGTCGAGGCGGTCGTGGAGGGGCGGCTGGACGCCGAAAACAATCCGCTGAAGAACGCGCCGCATACGGTGGAGGATCTGGTTGGCGAGTGGGATCGGCCGTATTCGCGAGAACAGGCCTGTTATCCTCCGGGAGCGTTCCGGGTCGATAAGTACTGGGCGCCAGTCAATCGGGTCGATAATGCTTATGGAGATCGCAATCTTATTTGCACGTGTCCTCCGATGGAGGACTATGCCGCATAGGTGAACGGGCGCCCTCCGTGCCGTAATGGTGCACCGGGGGGGCACGGCGCGTGCATTGATCTTGCCGCGATGGCGCCGCAATCGTCCCGCAGGCGTGCTCTTTGCGTGTGCACGCCGTCGGAGTCAGGAGGGGACATGAACGACGCGTTGGCGGAGCGCCTTTGGGCTGAGATCGAGGCGGCGGGTCCGGACTGGGTCGTGTTCGACGTGGGCCGGGTGCTGGTCGAGTGGGAGCCGGACCGCGTCTATGCGGATCTGTTCCCCGATCCGGAGGCGCGGGCGGCGTTCTTCGAGCGGGTCGGCCTGCATGAGATGAACCTGAAGGGCGACCGCGGGGAGCTGACGCCGGCGGTGGAGGAATGGGCGGCGCGCTACCCTGAGGATGCGGAGCCGATCCGGGCCTGGCGGGCGCGCTGGGCGGAGATGTTCACGCCGGCCATCCCTGAGACGGCGGAGGTGCTGCGGCGGGCGAAGGCGGGCGGGCGGAAGGTGGCCGCGCTGACCAACTTCGCGGCGGACACCTGGTTGGTGGGTCAAGGGACGCATCCGGTGCTGCGCGAGTTCGACGTGGAGGTGGTCAGCGGTCGGCTCGGCGCGCTGAAGCCGGAGGCGGAGATCTATGCGGCGGCGGAGGCGGCGACGGGCGCCCGCGGCGCGCAGCTGTGGTTCCTCGACGACAAGGCGGAGAACGTGGCGGCGGCGCGGGCTCGCGGCTGGGGCGGGCGGGTGTTCGATGCCGCGTATCGTTCCGCCTGAGCAAGGCGCGGCGGTCCCCGCGACGTGGCGGCGGGAGGCGCGGTTCGGCGGGCCCTTCGACTGGCGCTATGCCTTGCGGCGCACCGGCTGGGTGCGCTGGGTGACGGCGCCCTGGCCGGAGGCGGGGGTGGTGTTTCTGCTGAACGGCAAATGCGGCAACAGCTCGGTCCGCACGGGGGTGCTGGAGGCGCGGGGGCTGGACGTGCGCCGCCCCCACAAGGCGACGGAACCGTGGAGCCTGAGGCGCTGCGCCGGATCGGGGCTGCGGCTGATCGGGGTCTGCCGGAACCCTTATGCGCGGGCGGCGAGCCTGTGGAACGGCAAGCTGCGGCGGCGGCCGGAGGCGGGGCTGCGCCGCAAGGGCGGCTTCCGCGGCGACGAGGGCTTCGTGGAGTTCCTTCGGGGGCTCGAACGGATGGACGACTGGGCGGACCTTCACGCGCGGGCGCAGTGGAAGGGCATGGTCTGGGGCGGCCGCTGGTTGCCGGAGCGGGTGGTGCGGCTGGAGGACCCAGCGGGCTGGGAGGCTCTGCGCGAGGCGCTTCCGGGGCTGGGGCCGCTGCCGGTGCGCAACGCGAGCGGGACGGAGGATTGGCGCGTGCTGTGCGAGGGCGAGGCGGGGGAGATCGTGCGGCGCAGATGGGCGCGGGATTTCGAGGCGTTCGGGTATGAGGC